>CAZIAJ010000252.1:0-2804 GCA_964537565.1 uncultured Sulfurospirillum sp. | reverse complement strand
CACCTATACATGTTATTAAGTCAAAAGAGGGTGCAAATTTTTATGAGAGTGCTATAAATCTTTTTTGTACTGCAATAGAAAATTTAAAAAAAGTTGTTGAAGATGAGCGACTTTCAAAGAAGTTAGAAGCAATTCCAAAAAAAATAAAAGAACAGAAATTTTCTATTGGTATTACAGGTGTGATGAATGCTGGAAAATCAACTATGCTTAATGCCCTTCTAGGCAAAGAGATACTTGGCACTTCAGTTATACCAGAAACTGCAAATTTAACGCTTATAAAATATGCTTCAAAACCAAGTGCAAAAGTTAATTTTTGGAATAGACAAGAGTGGAGCGATATAGAAAAAAGCTCTGAAGTTTTAGAAAATATGAAACCATTTATTGAAGAAACAAATAATCATTTTAAAAATAGATTGGAAGAGTATATAACAATTGATGGTAAAAGTTATGAGATCAGTATAGATGAACTTCCATCATTTACATCTGCAGAATACTCCAATATGAAATGTAATTTAGTTAAAAGTGTAGAACTTTATACTGATTTGAAGTTTGTAGAAAATGGAGTTGAGATAGTAGATACTCCAGGTCTTGATGACCCGGTGATACAACGTGAAGAGATAACAAAGAGTTATGTTTCACAGTGTGATTTGATGATACATCTTATGAATGTAAATCAATCAGCAACTGAAAAAGATATAGATTTTATAACAGATACTCTTCTTTACCAAAATATAGCAAGACTTTTAATTGTTATTACTAGGATAGATACTGTAAGTCAAAGTGAACTTGACGAGGTAATAGAGTATACAAAATCAAGTATAAAAACTAAGCTAGAGAGTTTAAATAAGCAAAGTAGTTTTACGAGTATCATAGATAAGATAGACTTTATTCCTATCGCAGGACTTCAAGCTTTAAAACATAGAATAGGTAAGGGTGATGATAGTTATCCATTAGAAAAAACAGGTATATTAGAGATAGAAAATTATCTTGATGAAATTCTTTTTGGAAATAGTTCAGATAAAGTAAATCTTATAATAGATGCCAATAAAAAAGAGTTAAAACAGATAATAAATAGTAGCAAAGAGTCTTTACATGTAGAGAAAAATTTACTAAGTAAAAGTGCTACTGAGATATCAAATGAGTATAGAAAATACCAAGTTGAAATTAAAGAGATAAAAGAGAAGATTGATAAATTAAAAGAGAAGATAGTAGATGAAAAGGGTGAATTAATTAGTTATTTTTCAACATTGAAAAACTTTTCTAAAAACAGATTTACTTCACTACAGGCAGTTTTAAAAAGAAGAGTTTTAGATGATGTCTCTTATGAGATAAGGAAAAATAGAAAAAAACCAGAAGAAAAAAGAGTAGCAGCTATAATAGAAACAGCCATAAAAGATGGTTTTATAGATATACTTAGAGATTATAGATACCAGTTTTCAAAAAAAATAGAGAACTCTTTTGAAAAAATAAATAGAGATTTTACACAGTTTACAAAAGAACAAGATAAAAAAAGTGATGCTAAAGAGTTTTTTCAGAAGTACTTTAGTGATATAAATTTATTGAATTCTAATGCAGTTTTGATAGCAAAGGTAAATAGTGCTATAAAATCTCATTCAAAAAAAGATATAGATGGATTATCTGCTGTTTTAGAGAGTATATTTGAAGATGCAGTATTAGAGCTTTATAAAAAGTTTACTAAAAAAACACAAATAATAAATAATGAGTTAGTATATGAGTTTGAGCAGGAGTGTAAAACTCCACTTAGAACTATTGAATTTGAGATAAATGCTCGTGAAGAAACTCTTATAAAGGCTAAAGAACAGGTAGAAAACAGATCATTTGATACAATAAAAAGAGTTGAAGAGATAGAGTTGAAACTACAAGTCTTAGCAAAAGTAGAAGGTGATTTATGAGTATTCTTGATACGTTTATAGTCTCATATAATGATAAGTTTACAAAAGAGATTCCTGCTTTTGATGAAACCTTGGTAGGATTGATTCAAAAAACACAATATACTTTTTTAGACGAAAAGATGTCACCATCAAAAGAGTTAAATAATAGACTTAGTTCTTTACAAATAAGAGCAAAAGAGCCTATGAAAGTTGCTATAACAGGACAATTTTCTAGTGGTAAATCTACATTTTTAAATGCACTTTTATCAAAAAATATACTTCCAACAGGTATAACACCAGTAACATCAAAAGTAAATTATATAAAATATGGAGATGAGTTAAAGATAAAAATTAAGTACATAGATGGAAGAGAAGAGTACCAAAGTGTAGAACATATAGCAAAATTTACTGACCAAAGAGGTGAAGTGGAAGAGATAGAGTATCTTACTCTATATGTACCATTATCTCTACTAAGAGAGGTAGAGTTTGTTGATACACCAGGATTAAATTCACAAGCTATAGCAGATACAAGTACAACACAAAAAGTTTTAAAAGAGGTAGATGGAATTATTTGGCTCTCTTTGATTGACAATGCAGGAAAACTTAGTGAAGCAAAAGTTTTGGAAGAGTATCTAAACGAGTATCAGAGTAAATCACTCTGCGTTTTAAATCAAAAAGATAAGTTTTCATCTGAACAAGTAGAACAAACTACAAATTATGTAAAAAAAAGCTTTGCAGAGTTTTTTAGTGAAGTCATACCGATTTCAGCTAAACAGGCTTTAGAATCACGTACTCATGACAAAAATCTTCTTATCGATGAAGAGTTAGATAATTTCTTAGAAAAGCTAAAAAAAGAGATAAAATCAAATAGACTTGAAGATATAAATAGTTTATATAAGAGTTATCAAGATG
>CAZIAJ010000251.1:0-2832 GCA_964537565.1 uncultured Sulfurospirillum sp. | reverse complement strand
CAGGTGTTGTTCGTAGAAGAAGACACAAAAAGATATTAAAATTAGCAAAAGGTTTCTATAGTGGTCGTCGTAAACACTTTAGAAAAGCTAAGGAACAAATTGAACGTTCATTAGTATATGCATTCCGTGATCGTAAGCAAAAGAAACGTGAGTTCCGTAAATTATGGATCATCCGTATCAATGCAGCATGTCGTTTAAACGGTATGAACTATTCAACTTTTATGAATGGTCTTAGTAAATCTGGTATCGAGCTTGATCGTAAAATTCTTGCTGATATGGCTATGAATGATACAGCAGCGTTTAGTGCAGTTGTTGAAGCTTCTAAAGCAGCATTAGCAAAATAGTAAAAAAGGGTTTTCCCCTTTTTTATTTTCTACATTATCTCTTTATAATTTTCAATCTATTTTTATTAAACTAACTTTTTATCTACCCGAAACCATCCTGCTATGGAGTAACGTTTTCGTTTGGCTGGAAGTACCTCATGGGGAAACTTATCACTTAAAAAGACTACTAATGTTCCTAATTTTGGTACTACTTTATTTATCTTATTATCGTTTTCATCGTAGATAAGTAACTCACCTCCATCCTCTTCTTTCCACTCTTCATTAAGATAGAGTACTGTTGTAACTACACGATTCTTACTACCCTTAAAGGCATCAAGATGTTTTTCATAAAAAGCTCCATTTTCATAAATAGCAAAGTGTGATTCATAGTAGTTTAGACCAAGGTAAAGGGATTGGTTAAGATAGTGACGAAGTCCATCACAAAAGGTAAGATACTCACTAGTTAAGGAGTTGTCTCCATCTACCCAGTGCGTTTTATCGCTGCGTTTTGTACTGTCAATATGAAGCTCAGAAGCATTTGATATACCAGCTCGTTTATAGTTTTTTATCTCTTTTGCGAACTGCAAAAGATTCTGTGTTAGTTTTACATCAAGTGCATCCTCAATGAGTATGTAACCTTTTTTGACTAAGCCATCAGTTATAAGTTCATAAGTTTCTTGATACATAAAAAATTATTTTCTATGTGCTACATAACTCGCATATAATTCTTCAAAACCAACTTCACTGGAATGTTCAACTTCTTTCATCATTTCTATAGCATCTTTATACTCTTCTTTCATCCATAAGTCTACTGCTTTTTGTGCTTTTTGATGTACATTTGCATGGTGAGATTTTAGGCTGTTGATTGTTTTGGTATCGTCTTTAATTTGCTCTATGTTTTGTTCAAACCATTTAGAAAATCGGCATGAATTTTCATCTATAAGTGTTGAAACATCTGTATTTATAAATGTGTTATATGCTTGGAGTTTAAATAAGATATGATCAAGTTTACCATTTCCAACACCCACTTCATTAGAAATATTCTGTGTTATTTGTGATATGCGAAGAGAGTTGCTTATAACAAATGCTAACTCTTCAAAGAAGGAGTCTAGTGTTTTAGAGATACCTTGTGTGTTATCTCTAAACATTTCAGCTGCATCTTGGATCTCTGAGGTATTTTGTTTGAGCTGTCCAATGCTAATCTCAACTTCATTAGTTGCTTTTTGTGTACGTTCTGCAAGTTTACGTACTTCATCAGCAACTACGGCAAAACCACGACCATGCTCCCCTGCACGTGCTGCTTCAATGGCAGCATTGAGTGCGAGAAGATTTGTTTGATCTGAAATATCTTTAATAAGATTTATGATCTCATTAATAGACCCGACACTATCATTAAGAGAGGAAGCTCCATTTTCGAGATTTGAAGCTTCTTGGGAAATTTGATCTACAGAGACATTTATTGTTTCGCCTTGCTGTTGCACATTTTCTATTCTTGCACTTGTTTTATTATTGAGATCTGTAGCTTCATTAAGTATGTCAATAGAAGATTCCATAATCCCTTGTGTAAAACTTACACCACTTTTGTAAGATTTTAGTAACATCTGAATGATTTCTTGTTTTGCTACAACTTCATCACCATCACAATCAACACTAGAAGTTGTTGTTTGATACTGATTGAGTTGATTTTGAAGTAATTCTATCTCTTGATCTTGGTCTTGAATCTGTTGCTCAAGCTCGATTATTCGTTTTTTATCTGCTTCACAGTTTGAAAAGAATCCCATACACCACTCCTTTGTAAGTAACTGAATAGTATTGTTTTATAGTTGATAAACAGCTTAATGTCTCATTTGGTAGGTATTTGCAAAAAGTAATGGGAGTAGAATTTTATAAAGAAAGTACTGAGAAATAAAATTTCTCAGTAAAGAAGTTAGATTGGTAAAACACGAATGTTGCTTGAGAGCTTCTCTTTAAGAGTAGACTCTATTGCATAAAGTGTACCTGTTGCACTTGATGCACAACCATTACATGCACCTAAGTATCTTATGTAGATATCAACATAGCCATCATTTTTCTTAATATCAATAATCTCCATATCTCCACCATCCATGATAAGAAATTGACGAATATTCTCATCAATGATAGCATCAACAGCTTTAATCTGTTGAACAAGTGTCATCTCTTCAAAGTTACCTCCGCCAGCAGCTTGTGCATCAGCAGCAGCTTTCATCTTCTCCTCATCCATCTCTTTGCGAGTGTCAGCTAAGATATCTACTAAGTACCACTCACGAGCTTCGTGACCACCAGGCTTGATACATGACTTACAAAAACCACCAGCTTTAGTGTAGTCTGTAATCTCTTCTATAGTGTGAAGGTCGTTAAGTTTAATAACCTCTTGGAGAGTACCAAGACTTACACGAGCACACTCACATACGATGATTTCCTCTTCAAAACTCTCAGCATCAACACCCATGTAAAGTCCAGCAGCTTTTTTGATAACATCATAAGCCAT
>CAZIAJ010000250.1:0-2846 GCA_964537565.1 uncultured Sulfurospirillum sp. | reverse complement strand
CAATTGTGCTGTATCTAAAGCTCAAAAAAAAGCTCTTAAAGATTTTTACTCGCTCAAACAAGAGTGACAAGAAAAACTCATAGAGGAGTTTAAGCATGAGAAAATATCTAGTAATATTTTACAAACCATCTATAAAAAAGAGTGAATTGATGGAACGCTTATAAAAACTCTTTTTATTTGATGGCTTGAAAAAAAAGAGGACAAAGCCTCTTCTGTTAATAGTTCGTAATATAAAGTTCACTCACTATTTTTCTTCTATTTTTTGTGGAACCACCAAGAGTGTAAGCAATCTCTTTAGAAGACTTGATATTAAAATCTTTGTAAAGTTCTCTAATCTCAGGACAATCATTATATGAGAGTAAAAACTTTCACTCTATATTTTTAAGAGTATCCCTTAAAAGTCTGTGTTGTGATTTTTTAAATCCTCATGCATAGTAATCTTCATAATCAAAGTATGGTGGATCAAGATAAAAAAACACCTCTGGTTTGTCATATTTTTGAATGAGCATGTCAAAGCTCATATTCTCAATGGTCACAAACTTAAATCTCTCTGCCCATTTGGTAAAACTCTTCCAAAGGTTTTTAGGCTTTCTTCAAGATTTAGAGTTCATAGCAAAGTGACTCCCTTTACTTCCAAAGCTTTGTGAAATCACATAGTAAAAGTATGCAGCTTTTTCTATATGGTTTCTGGGAGTGTATTTCTTTAACTTAATATTGTTAAAGACAACACGACTCACAACTAAAAGATTGAGATAGTGCGAAAGTGATTGTGGATACTCTTTAATCACTTTATAGAGATTAATGAGATCATTATTGATATCATTCACAGTCTCTAGCTTTGAAGGCTCTTTAGCAAAAAAGACAGAGAGTCATCCTCCAAATACTTCTACATAATGCTTATGCTCAGGAAAAAGAGAAATAATCTCTTTTTTTAGCTTACTTTTACCACCAACCCATCAAATTGGGCTTTTTAGGGGTGTGGATTTTTTTACAGCTACTTTATTCATATTTATATGGTTAAGAGATAAAGTGACTCTATTATAATCATAAATTTCTCTTTGTCAAATAAAAAATTGACTTTTATTTATTTGGCTCAATAATACCTTTTTCAATCAAGAGTTTTTTTATCACATAGCCGGCTGTCCTATCGTCTCTGTCAGCATACTCAATGAGTTGCTTTTTTTGGGTAGGTGTGAGAGCGACTGAAAGCGAAACATTGGCTTGCTCTTTTTTAACCTTTGAACCTGCAGGGCGTCCTGGTTTTTTCTTTTGCAGGTCTGCATGGGTGGTTTTAGTTTCTGTATCGCTGTTTAGTTTATTGAATTTTGCTTTTGCCATAATATAGTTCCTTATAGTTATTTATATTATATTTAACTGCAATTAAATATAAGTTTTTATGAGACACATAAGTTCTTGCATCTTTGCACTTATTTTTCTGTAAGTATGTCTTTTTAGCCCTGAGGATGCAGCAAGTGAGATAATAGATTCCCCTTCATTTTCAGAAGTCTGTAGTGCTCTTGTATGAGGAATTGTAAAAAAATCTAAATCATTATCATTTAGTGTCTCTTTGAGATACTCCATAGCATCCAGTGCATCTTGTTCTTTAATAACAGCATTGATTACAAATAGAATAGGAACTCCAAGATTTTTTACTCGCTCATAACTCTCCAATGTAGTTCCAAGAGAATTAATTGTAGGATTAAAAGGAATAATAATAAGATTAGCACTCTTAGCTGCTACATCAACTCTTTTATCATCAAAACCTCCAAAGTCATAGATTACATCTCCATTAACAACTTCAGGGAGTTCATCTTTAAGCCCCACCTTATACACAAACTCATCACTCAATGTTTGTGAGAGTACACCATAGGGATCTAGTTCTAAAATGGTTGCATCAAAGTATAAAGCTATCTGAGTTGCAAGCATCGATTTACCAACTCCACCTTTTTGATTAAAAATAATTATTTGCATTTTTTTGCCTTTATTTATATTCTTAGCAGTAGTATATAATAGAGTATATTAAATTATCTTGTTGATATTTAATTGCAATATAAATAACTATAATCAAATACAATCATATCGTATCAAATCATCATAGAAGTTGAAACTCAAACATATCCATAACCGAGCCTTATCTCTTACACCATCATCCATACTCCCTTGAGTTACATACAAGATTTTTTATAACTTTATAGATATAAAAGAAAAATAGAAAATATCAAATATTTAAAAGTAAAAAATACAACATCCCCTCATAGGAGGTGTAGGATGTTGTATTTTTGTACTATTTAAATATAACTACCTATATTTTATATTTTTACTTTTATACTATGAGAGAAAAGTTACAAAAAATGCTTGATGAAAATCAAGGAACTATTACAGCTACTGTAATAGAAGATGCTCTAGATTATGGATATCATGAGCCTCAACAATTCTTTAAAGATTTACTGCAACATGGGTGTCAATGAGGTACTGTTTCATCAATGATATACTACTATGATACTCACAGGTTCTACGATAAATTCTATGACACTATTGAAGACATCAGACTAGAACTTCAAGAAGAATGAATCTTATGAAATGAACCAATAGATAGTGATCTTAAAAATTATTATGCATGGTTAGCATATGAACATGTTGCATATAATATCTACAATGAACTTAAGATGGAAGGCAGTTAATCCTTTCATTTTTTATGTTTATATTCAACATTCGTAGAAATATTGATAGTGACAGAAGTGAACTGAAGTAGAAAAATGGAAACTAAAAATGAGAAGGGTGAAAAATAGGAAAAAGTAAAAGGCAAGTTTGCACAGAGTTACATTAGTCTCCTAAAGTCGACTATT
>CAZIAJ010000249.1:0-2868 GCA_964537565.1 uncultured Sulfurospirillum sp. | reverse complement strand
TATATTTTAACAAGGAAATATAAAAATGATATGATATTTTTTAAAAGAAGTTTAAAGTACTGCATATTTATATGCAGTACTTTTAAGTTAAAAATCTATACCAAACCAACCTGGTTCGATAACTAAAATTGCCAATATAGCAATCTGAATTACAATAAAAGGCATAACACCTTTATATATATCTGTCGTTTTTACACTAGCAGGAGCAACTCCCCTAAGATAAAAAAGACTAAAACCAAATGGTGGAGTTAAAAATGATGTTTGTAAATTCATAGCAATTAAAATTGCATACCAGACAGGATTAATTCCAAGATTTATTGCAATTGGTACTAAAATAGGAACGATAATATAAGAAATTTCAACAAAATCTATAAAAAATCCTAAAAACATAATAACTAACATAGAAGTTACAATAAATCCCCACTTTTCACCAGGAAGTGACATCATTACTTCTTCAACAATTGTATCTCCACCTGTATAAGTAAAAACCATTGAAAAAGCTGTCGCACCAATTAAAATAGCAAAAACCATTGCAGTTACTTTTGATGTCTCTAGTGCTCCCTCTTTAAGCATATCTATGGAAAATACACCATACATAAAAGCTAAAACCATTGCACCAATAGTTCCTACTGCTGCAGACTCTGTAGGAGTTGCAATTCCTGCAAAAATAGATCCTAAAACCAATACGATCAATACAAGTGGAGGAATGATAGCTTTCAAGGCAGTTATAATTTGTCTAATCTTTGTTCCAGCATCCTCTTCTACAGGAATAGCAGGAGCTACGTCTTTATTAAAAAATGATACAACTATAATATACAATATATAAGCACCAACAAGAGAAAGACCAGGGTAGATAGCTGCTTTAAATAGATCCCCAACTGGAACTTGAAATACATCTCCAAGAATAATTAAAACAATTGATGGAGGTATAATTTGACCCAAAGTACCTGAGGCACATATAACTCCTGTTGCTAATTTCTTATCATAATTATATTTCAACATAACTGGAAGAGATATAACACCCATAGCAACAACACTCGCACCAACAACACCTGTTGAAGCGGCAAGAAGTGAACCAACCAAAACAGTACTAATTGCAACACCACCTCTTACTTTACCAAAGAGTGAACCCATAGACTCTAAAAGTCTTTCAGCAAGTCCTGTTTTTTGTAATATAATTCCCATAAATATAAAAAGAGGAACTGCCATCAAAATTGTATTTTGCATAATCGCATAAATTCTAAATGGCATAAATGCAAACATATCAACACCAGTATCAACTAGTCCTTCCATAAGCGGTATACCATCTTGAATAGCTTCTAATATTCCAGCTGCTAAACCAAAGAAAACAGAGACAGCACCAAAAGTAAAAGCAACAGGAAATCCTATAAGCAGCATTGCAAGAGCTGCAAAAAACATAATGATTCCTATCATAGCTTCTCTCCTTGTTTTTTATCTTCTGGTTTATTTTTTCTATATATATTTAGATTTTTAATAAAAAATCCAAAGGTAAAAAAGATTAAAAACCAAAAAGAACCTGGAATAAGAGCTTTTACAAGCCAGCGATGTGTTAAACCACCTGGATCTCCACTTATCTCATTTGAATTAAATGCTTCCATAACAAACTCTACAGAGTTTGTAGCTACTAAAAGAGAGATCGGAAGTATAAAAACAATTGCTCCCATCATATTTATCCAAGCTTTTTTTCTGATACTCCAGGCATCATACAAAATATCTACTCTCACATGAGCATCTTCCATCAAAGAGTATGACATACCTAGAAGAATTAATATTGAAAATAGATGCCACTCCATCTCTTGCATCGCAATTGAACCTTGTGAAAAAATATACCTCATAACAACATCATAAAATACATTAATTGTCATAAGTAACATAACAATAAACAAAAATGTACCTAAAGCCTTTGTTAACCTACTATAAAATGCTTCAATTTTATCAAGCATAACCATCCTTATTTTATATTTTGAGGAACCCACTACCTCTAATTTTAAACTTTGTAAAACTCAATATGAAATGAACTTTAAAAAATTTAACCACCATTTACATAGTGGTTAAATCCATAATCTTAAAGATTATCTTTAAGGTATTGGTAATCTGACATTTTAGTCCACTCTCTAGCTTTTTTCTGATAAGCAGCTTGAGAATCTAAAATCTCTTTTAATAAAGGATGACCTTTGACTTTTTCAGCTAAAAGTTTTTTATTTGCAGCTTTCATAGCATCCATAACTGGCTTTGGAAAAGTTTTAACTTTAATATCTGGATATTCAGTCTTAATTTTAGCCCAAGCTTCGGTACTCATATAATAGTTCTCTATATACATATCATATGCAGCAACTCTCATAGCAACTCTTAAAATCTCTTTATTTTTATCACTAAGTTTATTGAACTTTTTCTTATTTACTAAGAATTGTAACTCAGTTGCTGGTTCATGCCAACCTGTATAATAGTAAGGTGCAACTTTATAGAAACCCATTCTGATGTCCATTCCTGGTCCAACCCATTCCAATGCATCAATAGTACCACGTTCTAGCGAAGTATATAATTCACCTGGAGCAATATTTGTTACAGTAAGTCCAAGTTGAGCCATAATCTCTCCAGCAAATCCTGGGATTCTCATCTTAAGACCTTTTAAATCATCCAAAGTATTGATCTCTTTTCTAAACCATCCACCCATCTGGTTTCCAGTATTACCACCAGGGAAAGACAGAACTTTATGTTTAGCATAAGCTTTTTCCATAAGCTCCATACCACCACCATAGTAGAACCAAGAGTACTGCTCAGGAGTTGTCATTCCAAAAGGCATAGTTGTAAAAGGAAGAAGATTTATATCTTTACCTTTCCAATAGT
>CAZIAJ010000248.1:0-2870 GCA_964537565.1 uncultured Sulfurospirillum sp. | reverse complement strand
GAAAACTGCTTGTTGGATCAGGCTTTTGTGATGGATACTGATAAAACTGTTGCTAAAGCTGTGTCTGATGTTCAACCAGGTGCAAAAGTCGTTGCAGTTGCTCGCTTTGCTTTGGGTGAAGGCATTGAGAAAAAAGAAGAAGATTTTGCTGCTGAAGTTGCAGCACAAATCAAAGGCTGATAACAAATTAAACAATTATGGTTGCCTCGAGTTTGTTTTTGAGCAAGCTTGAGGCAGCTTAAGTTTTAAGAGAGATATGTTGGTATCAAAGCTTTAAGGAGTTCGCATGGCATCAGGCACCAAATATAAACGGGTATTACTCAAACTATCTGGTGAGGTATTGATGGGGCAAAGCGGTTATGGTATTGATCCTGATACGATTAATCGTTTAGCAAGTGAACTGATTGAAGTGCGCGATAGTAAGGTGGACTTAGCTATCGTTATTGGTGGTGGCAATATATTTCGTGGTAATATGGGTACTGCTTCTGGCATGGACAGAGCAAGTGCTGATTATATGGGCATGATGGCAACGGTGATGAATGCCATTGCCTTGCAAGATGCTTTAGAACGGCAAGGCGGTCATGTTCGGGTGATTTCTGCATTGCACATTAAAGAAGTTGCAGAGCCCTATATTCGCAGGCGCGCAGTGCGTCACCTTGAAAAAGGTAGGATTCTTATTTTTGCCTCAGGTACAGGCAATCCTTATTTTACAACTGATACAGCCGCCAGTTTGCGTGCAATGGAAATCAATGCAGATGTGGTGCTTAAAGGTACTAAAGTAGATGGTGTGTATACGGCTGACCCAGTCAAAGATCCATCTGCTACACGTTATGATACGCTGACATTTACAGAGGCATTAACCAAACAATTGGGCGTAATGGATGCCACAGCCATGTCATTATGCCGAGATAATCAAATGCCTATTGTGGTGTTCGATGTGACGACACAAGGGCAAATGTTAAAAGCTGTGATGGGTGAGTCTGTGGGTACAACAGTTCAGGAGAGTTGAGATGTTTGAAGATTTGAAAGAACGGATGAACAAAACAATTTCGGCACTAAAGAATGAGTTGGCAACCATTCGTACAGGTCGGGCAAATGCTAACTTATTGGATCATGTACGTGTTCCTTATTATGGTTCAGATGTGCCAGTAAGCCAAGTGGGAAGTATCTCTGTACCTGAACCACGTATTTTAATGATTACACCTTGGGAAAAGGCTGTATTAAAAGACTTGGAAAAAGCATTGTTGGCTTCTGACTTGGGTCTTACACCTTCCAATGATGGTGAAGTGATTCGCTTGATTTTACCTGAACTAACTGAAGATAGGCGTAAAGAATTTGTGAAGCAAGCCAAGGCAATGGCTGAAAAGTCAAAAGTATCATTGCGCAATTTGCGCAGAGATGCCAATGAAGCCGTTAAAAAGCAGGTGAAAGAAGAAGGTTTGCCTGAAGATGAGTCCAAACGTTTGCAGGATGAGATTCAGAAAATTACAGATAGTTTTGTCAAAGAAGTGGATACTATCATTGAGAAAAAAGAACAGGATATTTTAACTGTTTAATGTCTTCTGCTAAAGGGCTGTCGCCACAACGCGTGCCCAAACATGTTGCTATTATTATGGATGGAAATGGTCGCTGGGCAAAAGCTCAGGGGTTATCTCGTCTTGAAGGGCATAAGCAGGGTGCAAAACGTCTTAGAGATGTGATTCAATGGGCAAAAGATGCAGGTGTAAGACAAGTTTCCTTGTATGCCTTTTCAACAGAAAACTGGAAGCGTCCTAAGTTGGAAATTGCAGGTTTGATGACACTTTTAGCCACCATGTTGCCTTTAGAAGTGCCAAAGATGAAAGAGAAAGGGGCTAGGCTTTTAATCTTAGGTGATATATCCAAGTTCCCATGGGTGGCACGTCGAGCTTTGAACAAGGCTGTGCAAGCTACAAAAGAGAATACAGAAATTGATGTGATTTTATGCTTGAATTATGGTGGTCAACAAGAGATTGTTGATGGCGTAAAGTCTTTTTATGCATCCTTTGATGATGAGCAAACGCGTGCCAAGGCTTTTTCTGAGCTTACCCCCGAAACACTTTATCAATTTTTAGGTAGGGATGATATTTTGCCTGTAGACCTGTTGATTCGTACGGGTGGTGAAAAGCGTATCTCCAACTTTCACTTGTGGGACGCTGCATATGCGGAGCTCTATTTTACAGATACCAACTGGCCAGCATACAGTCAGCAAGATTTGACTGATGCTTTGCAAGATTTTGCCCACCGAGAGCGTCGTTTTGGCAAAACCAGTGAGCAGGTTCAAGCAGGTGATATGGATGAGTGAACTTAAGAAACGAGTGATTACTGCGGCTTTCTTGATTGTGGCGGCGGTATATTGGATGTTTTATACATCAGAAGGTGTATTTAACTTGCTCACCGTAGGCTTGGGTTTATTGGCTGTTGTAGAATTACTTGCCATGCTTTCTTTGGGCGTGGGTCTGCTTTATGTTGGTACGTTGGCAATTCCTAGTTTGTTTTGGATTTGGAGCCCTGATACTATTCCCGTGTTGTTTCCTTTGTTAACACCATTGGTTTTGTGGCTGCTTATTTTCTTAGTTACACATAGGCATAATAATACACCTGAACACTTTGCACGTTTTGTATATTTACAAAGCATGAGCATGTTATTGATGTTATTTTGTTATACTTTGATTGTCGTGCATCATTTACCAGATGGGATTTTGTTTTTATCGGGTGGTTTTTTGGGCGTGTGGGCAGCAGACATTGCAGCTTATTTTACAGGAAAAGCCATGGGTAAAAATAAACTTTGCCCATCCATTAGCCCTGGTAAAAGTGTAGAAGGTTTTATGGGTGGTTTATTTTTTGGTACG
>CAZIAJ010000247.1:0-2882 GCA_964537565.1 uncultured Sulfurospirillum sp. | reverse complement strand
TTACGCAAAACCTCAAATCTCTCACCGCTAAAAGTGTTAAAAGAGAGAGTGAGTCTTTAAGCAAAGAGGATGAAACTGTTTTAGAGGGCTATATGCATAAACCTTTAAAAAAGAAGACCTTTTTACAGGTTAGAAACAGACTACTGGTAAAACTGCTTTACTATACCGGTGTAAGAGCAAGTGAACTTTTATCAATTAAACTGGGTGATATCTCTTTAATGAAAGAGGAAGGTGTATACAAGATCTATATTTTAGGGAAAGGGAATAAGTACAGATATGTTTATATCAAACAAGAGCTTATTGAAGATGAGTTAGAATACATCAAAGATCATTTCCTTGTAGATGACACGATGACTGAAAATAATAAAGAGTACTTCATCGCCGTCACTCAAAAGGGCAGGGTGATGCATAGAGCTGAACTCTATATAATGCTTGATAGGTTATATAAAAAACTATATATTAAAAAAAGAGGTGTGCATATGTTGCGTCATACATTTGGCAAAAGAATGGTACAAAAAAATGTAAACCTCTCCACTATAAAAGAGATGATGGGGCATGAGAATATACAGACTACTATGATTTATGCGAGGAGTGGTGAGAGGGCTATGATTGAGGCTGTATATCGATAGAAAGGAGAAATCATCAGTGTAAAGAGTAATAGTTTTAAAAAAATCTTAATTCTAATCTATATGTTATAGTAGTTATTACTTAAAATAGTATATATAGAAGATTAAAATGAAAAAAATACCTTATACTCTTTCAATTCAAAATGACGATGAAAAGATACAATATATTGCTTCTATCACGTTAATAACATTGATAAAGCCTATATTTATATTATTATTGTCTAGTTTTTTTGTGATTGTTTTTTTCAGCAGTATTGTGCAGACACAGGAATTAAATGTATTCCTATTTTTATTAGGGCCTCTCTTTTTTTTAGGTGCTATAGTGCAGCTCATCAAAATACTCATTTATATTTTTGCTACAGAAATTGTGAAAACAAATAAAAGAATTATTTTTAAAACTGGTCTTATAATGCGTGATACAATTGAAATCCCACTTTCTCAAATAGAAAGTGTCAATGTAACTCAATCTGTATTTGGTAGGATTTTTGGATACGGAACCATTTCGATAATAGGAACTGGTGGTACCAATCAAAACATCAAAGATATTGCAAATATTGTTAAATTTCGGAAGGCTTTACTTGTTTGATTTACCTATATTAAAAATTATTTTCAAAGAGGCATCATGAACCTTATACCACAAGAAAAAAACAACTTAACATCTATAGAGCTTCAGATATTTGCTCTTTTAAAAGAGCATAAAGATGTAAAAATTTCCCTCTTTTCTTTATCAAAATCGCAGAAGTTTCAAAATGAACAGAATCTTTTTTATCTACCACTAAAAAATGAAATTATTTTAAATAAACCTTTTGTAGATGAGCGAAAAATTTTTCATTTATTGTTCAAGCTTGAGTCTTTTATTATTCAAAATGCGGTAGAAAAGATAACGGTGATTACAACAGCAAAAGAAAGTACACTCTCTCATCCTTTTGCTGATGTCAAATTTACACCCTATGATATATGGGCTTCAGAGATTTAATTTTTATCACTATATAATTTACATTTCTTTAAGATATTCTTTATTTTACTATTTTAGCTTTACTATCCTGTAGAATGTGTTCTCCAATTTGTATATAGAGTTTTTGATAGTTTTCATCAGAGTAATATTTATCTTTTATACTTTCAACTTTATCTTCATCTTCTTCTTTATATGCAAAAACAAGATCACCTTCTTCAAGTATTTCATAACCTTTAGATTCGAGTTCTGTAGGTTCTTTTTGGCTACTAATTTTAATTAAATCAACTTTTTGAGCAAGCTCTTCGTCATATATTTTTTTGATAATTGCATTAATTTTAGTATGTAAACTACTATCTATTTTTTTTAAAGATTTATCATTTGTTTATTTTTTAAAATCAGTACAATCATAACCTTAGTGTAATATTGTTTTATCCATTCATTACGAGCTGTCCCCCAACATATCTCTGCATCAGCATGCACACTTTCATATACAATCTCCATGCCCTCAGCAATTTCCGACATCGTAATATCTGGGCAGAGAGTAAAATGCACAATAACCTTTTCAACTTCTTTCATTTCAGAATCACTTAGTCTCGTGTTGCTAATAGCGATATGAAGTGCTTCTTCGACTACATTTTCTCCAACATATTCACCCATACCGGCAAAGCTTTTTTCTCTGTTAGTACTCAGAACTTTCAACTCTTGAGAATCTAAAACAATATCATTTTGACTATTTTGCATATTTGCTTCCAATATTTGTTTAATAATTCTATCTGTAGAGTTTAGCGGTTGTAATATCTCTCCTGATGCCATTTCATGTTCCTTTTTTTTGTTCTGATGGTAGTAACATACTCTTAAAGTTTTTTTAGATCTCCTTTTATTCAATCTTTATGTATTCAAAAGCTTCTCAAGCCCATCAGATCCGCCAAAAGGTATGCCAACACCAACTTTCAAATCTACTTCATAATCTCTTGGATTTATCCGAATGAGCTTGATGTTGTCATTTATCCTCGTTAAACGATTCCTCTCATTTTGTATCGTCGGAATGGCGGTACCTGCACCAATCTCTATAATTACCATTTTTTTACCTGAACTTCTTACAGAGCTTATCCAACTATAATAATGTTGTTCTTGTTGATTCGTTCTTTTTTCGTTCCACTTTCTATCTCCAAACATTAAGATATTTGGTCTAGCTATACTGCTACAGTATTTACATTCTGGTATATTTATAGCTTCAAATTTATCCATATTAAGGGCACCTCTAAAAACCCAACCTAATCAGGATAAAACCAAGAGTTAGA
>CAZIAJ010000246.1:0-2914 GCA_964537565.1 uncultured Sulfurospirillum sp. | reverse complement strand
TTATTATTGTGAAAAAATGGAGAGAGAGGTACTTTCAAAATCGGATATTAAATCAGCTATACATAAAGATTTTGTATATATGAAAGTAGATATAGATAGAGAAACATTGCCTTTAGATTTACAAAAATATTATAAAAAAATTACACCTTCATTTTTTGTATTAGATGCTGATGGTAAGGTACTAAATAGTTATCCAGGAAGCTGGACAAAAGAAGATTTTTTTGAAATAATGAGAGAGAATATAAAATGAGAGAAGAGATGGGCAGTGTAGTAGAAATATTTTCAGCTACTCTGGGTTCTAGCGGTCTTCCTAGGCCTATGGTAAATAGTTTAGAGCTTATAGAAGGTTATGGTATAAAAGATGATAAATTTGCAGGTGATGATTTAGACAAGAGTGTTATGATAGTAGGTCAAAACTCATATGATATAGCTAAAGCAAATGATATAGATTTAGAGTATGGAAGTTATGGAGAAAATATACTACTTGATTTTGATCCTCATGAGTTAGAAATCGGAACAAAACTACATATAGGTGATAGCACGATAGAGATAACTGAAAGATGTACTATATGTGATCATCTTAGTGTATTTGGTGCAAAACTACCAAAACTTATAAAAAAACATCGAGGAATATACTGCAAAATACTCAAAAATGGAAAAATTACTAAAAATTTATTAGTAACACTTAAACCCTCTAAATAATTAACTAGATTTAATTTTTATTAAAATTTTATTTAATATTCAAGAGTAGAATTTCATTAAGAATAAAATAATAGGATGTGTTATGAATAGTAAAATTGATATTTTAAAACAAGAGATAGGTAAGATTATAGTTGGACAAGAAGATTTAGTAGAGTCTTTATTGATAGGACTAATTTCAGGAGGTCATATCCTTGTAGAGGGTGTACCTGGTCTTGCTAAAACTACAGCGATAAATGCATTATCAAAATCTATAGGATTAGATTTTAACAGAATCCAGTTTACGCCAGATCTTCTTCCAAGTGATGTTGTCGGAACAGAGGTTTATAATCAAAAAGATGGTACTTTTAGTGTAAGAAAAGGACCAGTATTTACAAATCTTCTTTTAGCAGACGAGATAAATAGAGCTCCTGCAAAAGTACAGTCTGCTCTTTTAGAAGTTATGCAAGAGAAGCAGATAACTATTTCAGATACCACTTTTAAATTAGATGAACCATTTTTGGTTATGGCAACTGAAAATCCCGTAGAACAAGAGGGGACATATAGACTTCCTGAAGCTCAATTAGATAGATTTATGATGAAGGTTATGGTAGATTATAACACTCCCCAAGAGGAGTTTGAAATAGTACAAAGAGTGGCAAAAAATGGCTTTGAAGAGGTCAATCAAGTTGCAACTGTTGAAGATATATTGACTCTCAAAAAAGATTTAAAGCAAGTACATGTAGATGATGAAGTTCAAAGATATATGGTAAATATTGTATTTGCTACAAGAGATCCTAAAAAGTATGGTATACCTGAACTAGAAGGCAAGATTGAGTTTGGAGCAAGTCCTAGAGCCTCAATAGATATGTATAAAGCAAGTAGGGCTATGGCACTTATACGAGGTAAAGACTTTGTTACACCACTAGATGTTGCAAAGGTTGTTACGAGTATACTAAGACATCGTATAGTACTTAGCTATCAAGCAGAATCTAGCGGACTAAATAGTGATAAAATAGTAGAACAGATTATAAACTCAATAAAAATTCCTTAAAGGGATTTTTTATGAAACAAAAATTAAAAGAGATACTTTTAAAAGTAAAAAAAACTGTTTTTACAGGTAATCTTGGTAATACTTTAACTACATTTAAAGGTACAGGATTAGATTTTAGTGAGATAAAAGATTATGTTGTTGGAGATGATGTTAGATCTATAAACTGGAAATCAACTGCAAAAGGTATGGGTGTAAAAGTCAATCTTTTCAATGAAGAGAGAGAGCTAAATATAATCATAGCATACATGGTAAATGGATCAATCTGTTTTGGAACAAAACGTATTAAACAAGAAGTCATGGCAGAAGTCATGGGGTTTCTAACATATTCTGCTTTAAAAAATAGTGATAGTTTAACAACGCTATTTTTTGCTGAAAATCCAATTAAGATATATAAACCAACAAAAAATTTAGGTGTTTTAGAAGATACTCTAGATTTTGCATTGGAGTTAGATGTATTAGGCAAAGAGATAGACTATAAGAACTTTTGTGATTTTATAAATATAAATAAAAGAAAAAAATCTCTTATATTTTTGATAGGAGATTTTTACGAAGAGGTAGATTTGTCTTCTATAGCTTTTAAAAATGAAGTATATGCTCTTATTGTAAGAGATAGATTTGAAGAAAATCCTCGTCTTCTAGGGGATATATCGTTAGTTGACCCAGTAAGTATGAGAGAAGATAGTATGAATTTAGATAAAGCTAGTTTAAAAGAGTATAAAAAGTTAATAGTACAACATGATGAAAAACTTTTTGAACACTTCACACAAAATAGAATTAGATATGGGAAAATATATACAGATGATGACATTTTTCTTAAAATCTCTCAAATATTAAGAGGATAGGTATATATGGAAAAATTAAAAGATATAAAAGATATTGTTGATGTTGTTGACTACTCTTTGTATTATCTAATAGGGAGTTTATTGTTTTTTTTAATATGCTTGGTTCTATTATGGTATTACTTTAAGAAGCCAAAAAGAAGAAAAAAACCTACTCTCAGAGAGATAGCATTAAAAAATCTTAAGAGTATTGATTATGAAGATGAGAAGAGTATGGCATATATATTTACTTTAAATATAGATGAATTTATAAATGAAAACAATAAAGAAAAAATAGATAATGCTTTAAAAATATTAGAAGAGTATAAATATAGAAAAAATATCTCAAAAGCAAGTAGTGATT
>CAZIAJ010000245.1:0-2938 GCA_964537565.1 uncultured Sulfurospirillum sp. | reverse complement strand
AAGCTCAGAAAAAAGTTGAAAATATGCACTATGAAGGGCGTAAGCAGATTGTTGAATATGATGATGTTGCTAATGAACAAAGAAAAATTGTTTATAAATTTAGAAATCAACTTCTTTCTAAAGAGTATGATATTGATGTAAAAGTTAATGAGATTAGAGAGGAGTATATTACAAACCTCTTAGTACATTCTGATATATTTGATGGTGGGGCAAGAGAGGATTTTAATCTTACAAAACTCAAAGAATTACTCAAAGAGGAGATTAATTTTGATCTCGAACTTGAATCTGTAGAAAACTTGGAGTATGATGATTTATATGAAAAGCTTATTACTATAGTAAAACAATCTTATGATGAGAAAATGAGTGTGCTTGAAGCTGAAGTGCGTCAGGATATTGAAAGAGAATTTTATCTTAAAGAGCTTGATTCTGCATGGAGAGAACATCTTTATGCAATGGATAATATGAAAACAGGTATCCGTCTTCGTGCTTATAATCAAAAAGATCCACTTGTTGAATATAAAAAAGAGAGTTTTAATCTTTTTGGAGAGCTTATTAATGATATTAAATTTAATACTATTAAAACACTTCAAATTATTCAATTTAAAATGGAATCAGCAGAGGAAGAAGCTGCTCGTGTAGCTGAACAACTTAGACAAGAACAAGAACAAAACGCAGCAATGATGCAATTTAACCTCTCTTCAAATGAAGAAGATGAGACTGTAAGTGAGAAAAAAATTGCAAGAAATGACCCATGTCCTTGTGGAAGTGGTAAAAAATATAAACAATGTTGTGGTAAAAGTGGTCCTAAAAAAGGTGTGTTTGCTTCTTGAAAACTTCTATAGTTCCCTATCTGGTAAAAAGATTTTTAAGGTTTGACAAAGATCAGCCTTTTATCTTTTTATCTGCGCTTCTAGCCTTCTTAGGTATAACTCTTGGTGTAACAGTTCTTTTAATTGCTATGGCCTTAATGAATGGCTTTGATAAAGAGTTTAAAAAGAAACTTACTATTATGAACTATCCTCTTACGATTGTGCCGCGTTTTTATGGGAGTGTCAATGAAAATTTATTACTTGATTTAGAAACTAAATTTCCTCATTTACACTTTAGCCCTTTTGTTCAATCTGCAGTTATGGCAAGAAATGGAAGTAAATTAGAGGGTGGGTACCTTTTTGGTGTGAACTTTCAAGATGAAGCAAAGGTAAATAGTGTTCTTGCAAAAGCGATAAAAGATCAAAAATTTAAAAAGTTTAGTGTCATTATTGGTAAAACTCTTAAGGAAGAATTTAGTCTTTACACGGATGATAAGTTAATGTATATATTTACTCATGTAGAACCGGGTGGACTTTCTATATCTCCTAAAATAAAGCGTTTTAAAGTTGCTGCTGTATTTGATTCTGGACTCTCTGCTTACGATAAAGCCTATAGCTATACCACAATGGCATCATTACAAGCTATTTTACATATGCCTGCAAATCAATATGATGGTATTCATATCTATTCTGATGAACCTAGAAAAGATATAGAGAAGATCCAAAAAGCATTACCAGTAAGTGTAACAATTAAAGGCTGGTGGGAAGATAATGTGAACTTTTTTGCAGCCTTAGAGATGGAGAAAGCCTCTTTGTTTATTGTTTTAATGTTGATTATTCTTATAGCTGCTATAAACATCATATCTTCACTTCTTATGACTGTTATGAATCGTCGTGCAGAGATAGCACTCCTTCTTTCTCTAGGTGCTACAACTGCAGAGATAAAGAAAGTATTTTTATATCTTGGTATTGTGATTGGAATAGGGGGGATTTTAGCTGGTATCTTCTTTGGTATGAGTGGTTTATGGGTTTTAAGTACTTTTGATATTGTTCATCTTCCAAAAGATGTTTATCCAACTACTACATTACCATTAGATTTAAGTCTTCAAGATTTTCTACTTATTGTTTTTGGTGCATTTATTATTGTAGTAGCATCTTCTTATTATCCTGCAAAGAAAGCAAGTGAGGTAGATATACTCACGGTTCTTAGAAATGAATAAACTATTCTTGAGTTGTATTCCCCTCTGATGAGTGTAAAAGCTCATAAGGGTAAAGTAATGTCCTTTTTATAATATTAAGCGGTGCTACAGCAATATCTTTAGCTAACATAGAAGAAACAGTAGGGTCTGTTAATTTTCCTGTAATACTCATGGTTGTAGAGATACTATCTTTATCAAAAAGTATATAACCTACTACAGGGATCTTTGATGCACTACTTCCCAGATCTGTTTTAAGATTAAGTGTGAGATCAATTATATCTTTTTTTATATCAGCTGTTCCTTTGGCTAATATATCTATCTCTTGAGCATCTAAATAAAAATCTGAAATATAAAATTTACTCTCCTTTGCACTAAATCGCATATATGCGCTATCTACATAAAGTCCATCTTCATTGTAAGATGGTAGAGAGAATGTTACAAGTGATGGTACTGTATTAACAAAGGCAAGTACATTATTGAGAAGCTTATAATCGACGATGGTAGCTTTATTAACATAAAAAACACCATTATATTTATCTAGTGTTCCTTGTAGTGAGAAGTCAAGAGTTCCACCTTTAAATCGTGAAAGACGAAATAATTTTTCCATAAACTCATCATTGAAGTTTTTACCATAAAGGTGGAAGTTGTTATTTTCTAGCTTAAACCCCGCACTTCCTTGTTTATAATTTAATTGTGCAGTTGTGATATCATTCAAATGTTGTAGAGTTATCTCATCTGCAAGAATTATATTACCGCTTTGTGTTTGTAGGTAAGAGTCAGTGGCAAAAACACTAAGTGCTCTTTTTTTTGATTGTGTATTTTGTTTACTTAGTAGCTCTACTAAATCTACTAAAGGAGCGATGTTAATACCAACTTTTTTCATTTTTATATCTATTTTATCTGTAATTTTTACACTTACAAGGTTATTGT
>CAZIAJ010000244.1:0-2958 GCA_964537565.1 uncultured Sulfurospirillum sp. | reverse complement strand
ATTAAAAAAAAATTAAATAAAAATCAAAAAAAGCTTGAGAATTGGGTCTTTTTTTTGCTACAATCACTTAATCAAATATATGAGGAGAATTACTGATGTCATTTATAGAAGAATACAATAAAGATGTAGAACTTAGGGCAAAGGATGGTGTTCCACCACTTCCTTTAGATGCTAAAAAGACTGCACAAGTAATTGAGTTACTAAAAAGTGGTGAAGAAGATCAAGAGTTTTTGTTAAACTTACTTGAAAATAGAGTACCACCTGGAGTTGATGATGCCGCTTATGTTAAAGCAGCTTTCTTAAATGATGTTTCAAAAGGTAATGTAACTTGTGGCATTATATCTAGTGTAAAAGCTATCAAAATTTTAGGAACAATGCTCGGAGGATATAATGTTAAACCACTTATAGATGGTCTTAGTAATTCTGATACTGCTATCGCACAAGCTTCTGCTGATGCCCTTAAATATATTGTTCTTGTATATGATGCATTTAATGATGTAGATAATTTAGCTAAAACAAATTCTTACGCAAAAGAAGTTTTAACTTCTTGGGCAAATGCTGAATGGTTTACCTCAAGAGAATCTATTCCTGAAAAATGGACTGTTGCTGTTCTTAAAGTTCCAGGTGAGACAAATACTGATGATTTAAGCCCTGCAAGTGAAGCATTTACAAGAAGTGATATACCACTTCATGCAAATGCCATGTTGGTTTCAAAACTTCCAGGTTCAATAGAAAAAATTAGAGAAATGCAGAAAGCTGGACATGAAGTGGCTTATGTTGGAGATGTTGTAGGAACTGGTAGCAGTAGAAAATCAGGTATAAACTCTGTACAGTGGCATATGGGAAAAGATATTCCATATGTACCAAATAAAAGAACTTCTAGTTTGATTTTAGGCTCAATTATCGCTCCAATATTTTTTAATACAGCAGAAGATAGTGGTGCACTACCAATAGAAGTAAATGTAGATGCTTTAGAAACTGGTGATATTATAGATGTATATACTCTTGAAGGTAAAATTGAAAAAGATGGCAAAGTTGTAGCTGAGTTTAAACTTTCTCCTAATACTATAGCAGATGAGTATAGAGCAGGTGGACGTATACCACTTATCATTGGTCGTGGATTAACTAGTAAAGCTAGAGAATCTCTAGGAATGGAGCCAGAAAATATTTTTGCTAAACCAGAACAACCAAGTGATAGTGGAAAAGGTTATACTCAAGCACAAAAAATGGTAGGACTTGCTTGTGGACTTAAAGGTGTTCGTCCAGGTATGTATGTTGAACCTCATACTTCAACAGTTGGCTCTCAAGACACAACAGGGCCTATGACTAGAGATGAGATAAAAGAACTTGCAGCTCTTGGTTTTAATGCAGATCTTGTTTTACAAAGCTTTTGTCATACAGCAGCTTATCCAAAGCCTAGTGATGTTGTTCTTCAACATACATTACCAGATTTTATTAAAAATAGAAGTGGAGTTAGTCTAAAAGCAGGTGATGGTGTTATCCACTCTTGGTTAAATCGTATGGTTTTACCTGATAGTGTAGGTACAGGTGGAGATAGTCATACACGTTTTCCTATAGGTATATCTTTTCCAGCGGGCTCTGGTTTGGTTGCATTTGCAGGTGTTACTGGAAGTATGCCTTTAAATATGCCTGAGTCTGTACTTGTAAGATTTAAAGGTAAATTAAATCCAGGAATTACATTAAGAGATTTAGTAAATGCTATCCCTTATTATGCAATCAAACAAGGACTTTTGACAGTTCCTAAAAAGAACAAAAAGAATGTATTTGCTGGAACAGTTCTTGAAATAGAAGGTTTACCAAAGTTAAAAGTGGAACAAGCATTTGAACTAAGTGATGCAGCAGCAGAGAGAAGTGCAGCAGCTTGTAGTGTCCAGCTAGATAAAGAGCCTATTATTGAGTATTTAAAATCTAATATAGTTCTTTTAGAGTCTATGATAAAAGCAGGATATGGTGATCCTATTACTATTCAAAGACGTGCTGATAGGATGAAAGCTTGGATAGAAAATCCTGAACTTGTAAAAGCTGATAAAGATGCAGAGTATAAAGAGATTATTGAAATTGATTTATCTGAGATTACAGAGCCAATTTTAGCTTGTCCAAACGATCCAGATGATGTTGCAACTTTGAGTGAAATACTAGCAGATGACAATAGACCTCATAGTATAGATGAAGTGTTTGTTGGTAGTTGTATGACTAATATAGGTCACTATAGAGCGCTTGGTGAAGTTCTTCAAGGTGAAGGTCAAGTACCAACAAAACTTTGGATAGCTCCTCCAACAAAGATGGATAAAAATCAGCTTATAGAAGAGGGCTATTACTCATTATTTGGTGCAGCTGGAGCTAGAGTTGAGATACCTGGTTGTTCACTTTGTATGGGTAATCAAGCTAGAGTTAGTGATAATGCAACTGTATTTTCAACAAGCACAAGAAACTTTGATAACCGTATAGGAAAAGGTGCGCAAGTTTATTTAGGAAGTGCAGAACTTGCAGCTTTATGTGCTTTACTTGGAAGATTACCAACTAAAGAAGAGTATATGAGTTTAGTTCCTAAAAAGCTAGAAGGTAAACAAGATAGAGTTTATAAGTACCTAAATTTTAATCTTATAGAAGATTATAAGTTAGAAGATTAAAAAGTTAAGACCATCTGTTTTATGCAGATGGTCTATCTTCTACTTCCATATCCCATAATACTGATACTCCATACTCTTTATCTAGAGTTATGTATTTAAAATACTCTTTTTTAGCTCTATAACTAAATAGTCTAACATCAACACTTTTTCCTTCTAAGAGTTGTTTTACCTCTTTTATTCCAATACCACGTTTACCCCATTTGAGTAGTGAGTTTCCCCAGATACGAAAAGAGCAAGTAGCATCTTTTTTAAGCTCATAAATTTCTCCATCTTCACTATACCATGAGGCATTTGAACAAGTATATAC
>CAZIAJ010000243.1:0-2962 GCA_964537565.1 uncultured Sulfurospirillum sp. | reverse complement strand
CTAATATATCTGCTATCTTACCGCGAAACTCATCATAAACACCATCTTTTTGTGTAATTATAAGGCTTTCTTGTTTCTCAAACTCTAAAGATTTTGTAATTTTTTTTGCTTTTTCTTCTTTAACTACTTCTTTTATCTCTTTTTGAACAATCTTTTTTCTTATTTTTTTCTCTCTTTTTGGTTTCTCTTTTGGTAATTTATCTAAATCAATCTTACCAAACAGTTTTTTAAAATCTGGCTTAGGTTTAGTTTCAGATTTTTTTGCTCTTACAATTTTTTTCTTTTGAACTGCTTTTGGCTTACTTATAGTTTTCTTTTTCTTTACAATTTTTACTTTTTTCTTTTTTTGAACTTTTTTCTCTTTTCGTTCTACTAGCGTTACGGTAAGGAGATTTTTTTTACTAGCTGTGTATTTTACTAGTTTATTGTTATGAGATTCCAATATATAAATACCACTAATGAGAATTAATATATATATTATAAAAGATAAAGTCCACCCTACAATAGTAGATGTTGAAGAACTAGGCACTATTTATCCATTTGTTTCTAGTGAAACTTTTGTAAATCCTGCTTCTTTGACACTCTTTAGCACAAACATAACATCTTTATATTGAAGTGCTTCATCTGCCTTTATGTAGACAACTGTTTTATCTAATGAAAATTTTTGGCTTATCAAAACAAAATTATCAGGAAATTCTGATATAGTAAAGCTGTCTCTTTTAAAATATACTTTTCTATCTTTTGTTATACGAAGTTCTATCTCTGGAATTTTTTGCACAAGTTGTGACTTTGTTCCATCAGGAAGTGTAATTTTCTCTTGATAAACCACTGCAGGAGTTGTTACCATTAGTATTGCTAGTAAAACTAACATTATATCAACTAATGGTGTTATATTTAAATCAGGAGCCTCATCCCAATCATACATTTTCACTCTCTTTATTCATCATTGAGAGTAAAAGCTCTGTTTCACGATGGATATATGTGACTACTTCATACGCCTTTCTTTTTATAAAAAGGTTAGCGCTATATGCTGGAATTGCTACAAATATACCAGCTGCAGTTGCTATCAATGCCTCGCTAATAGCAGGTGCTATTACAGCAAGAGATGCTCCACCTTCTCCTTGTCCTAAACCACTAAAGGTTTCAAGTATTGATACGACTGTACCAAAAAGACCAATAAAAGGAGAAGTAGATGCTATCATAGATAGCACCCATAATCCTTGTGTGGCATTTTTTTCTGCTACACTTTTACAAACATTTAACAATTTTTCATTACTTCTTGAATGATCAGAGCATTTTTTCAGTATTGAATCATCTCTAACTACACGCGAACCCATAAGCATCGATTCTAACGAGTTTTTTTCTCGTTGCAACCAAGAAGAAAGATAAAAATATCTACTAAATAGTACTCCAAAAGTAACTATTATATATAGTGACAACCATCCAAGTACAAAAAAAGTTATAAAACTACTTCTACTAAGATAGTTTAGTAGTATATCCATACCTTCCATGTTTTAAACCTACCCTCTTGCTATTGATTCTATTTTAGCTCTTGCGGTTGCTATTGCAACATCAGAATCGCTCATACTTTCTATAAGACTCTTTGCTTTTTCTAAAGATGAGGCAATGGCACTTTCACTATTTCCACCAATAGCAACAGCACCATCAGCTAATACTGTTACAGAGCTTTCATCTACTTTTGCATGTCCCCAGTTAATAGCAACAATCTCGTGTTTTCCATCTTCTAATTCGATATCTATTACACCAGCTTGTAATAATGAGACAAGTGAAGCATGACCTGGATAAACACCAAACTCACCTTCACTACCAGGAAGTGTTACATCTTTTACATTATCTGAAAAGATTAAACCTTCTGGAGTTACAATTTCTAATTTTAATATATCCATTTAATTTCTCCTTTAACTTGGGCTATGCCCAAGTTAAATTTCTATCACTCGGCGCTTGCTCCCTTTTTGAGAAAACTTTTGCTTTGTGAAGAATTATCATTTATTACTCAAATTAACTTTTAAGTTTTTCTGCTTTTTCTATTACTTCTTCAATACCACCAGCCATATAAAAAGCTGCTTCAGGAAGATCGTCATATTTACCTTCAAGGATACCCTTAAAACCTGCTATTGATTCTTCTAGACTTACATATTTTCCAGGGCTTCCTGTAAATACTTCTGCAACAAAAAATGGCTGAGAAAGAAATCTCTCTATTTTTCTAGCACGGTCAACTACAAGTTTATCTTCTTCACTAAGCTCATCCATACCAAGAATAGCAATGATGTCTTGAAGATCTTTATACTTCTGAAGAACAGCTTGTACATCACGAGCCACACCATAGTGATCATTACCAATAATCTGAGGATCAAGCATACGTGAACTAGAATCTAGTGGATCAACTGCTGGATAAATACCTTTTTCTGCGATAGAACGGTTAAGAACAGTTGTAGCATCAAGATGAGAGAAAACTGCTGCTGGAGCAGGATCTGTCAAGTCATCTGCAGGAACATATACTGCTTGAACAGAAGTAATTGAACCTTTATTAGTCGATGTGATTCTCTCTTGAAATTGTCCCATTTCACTTGCAAGCGTTGGCTGATAACCAACAGCTGAAGGAATACGTCCAAGAAGTGCTGACATCTCTGCACCACTTTGAGAAAATCTAAAAATATTATCGATAAACATAAGAACGTCAAGTCCCATCTCATCTCTAAAATACTCAGCCATAGTAAGACCAGTAAGAGCAATACGGTTACGAGCTCCTGGAGGTTCACTCATCTGTCCATAGCACAGTGCAACTTTATCTAATACATTTGAATCTTTCATCTCATGGTAAAGATCATTACCCTCACGAGTTCTTTCTCCAACACCAGCAAATACAGAGTAACCACTATGCTTAAATGCAACATTGTGAATAAGCTCCATGATAATAACTGTTTTACCAACACCAGCACCA
>CAZIAJ010000242.1:0-2976 GCA_964537565.1 uncultured Sulfurospirillum sp. | reverse complement strand
TTTGAACTTTCTATCTCTTTTGAACTTTCTATCTCTTTTGAACTTTCTATCTCTTTTTCGTTTTCATCATTTTTTTGAGATATTGAAACTTCTACGTTTGTATCTTCTTCTACAATTTTATCTTGTAAAAACATATTAAGTACGCTTAGAATACTCTCTTTTTTGATAGGTTTAGTTACATACTCATCAAGGCCTTCTTTCATAAATCTTTCTCTATCACCTTTTAGTGCATTAGCAGTGACAGCAATGATAGGGATATGAGGAATGTTGTTTTCTTTTTCATATTCTAAGATTTTGTGAGTTGCTTCGACACCATCCATAATAGGCATTGCAATATCCATAAAAACTGCATCATAATTATTTTCTATTCTTTCTTCAAGAGCAATCTTGCCATTATGAGCTATTGTTATCGTAAGACCTAATCCTTCAAGTGTTCTTCTAATTAGTTTTTGATTTATTTCATTATCTTCTGCTACAAGGACATTTGCATTAAATTTTTTCCCAAATGCAGGTCTAGAAGGTTTTTTAACTTCTTCTTTTATTTCTTGGTTAGTATCTGTCTCTTCAACTCTTGGTAATAAATCTCTGTTTTGTTCTAGAGCTTTTGTAAGTTTTGTTACGTTTACTGGCTCATATACTGGTGTGATATATTTTGTATTAAATTCATCAAATCTACCTTGATGAGAAGCTTTTAAAACCAAGATCATAGGTAATCTAATTTTTTTGTACTCTTCTAATTCTACATCATTTAGAAGATCAAAATCTGCAACAATGAGGTTTACACCTGATTTATAGATAAGATTTTTTAGTCCAGAAAACTCATCATAGTATTTGACATTTGATCCAAAGTATTTAAAATAATCATACATAAATTCTGCATGTATTTTTGTATCTTTTTCAGTTGTTAAAAGAGCACAGTTAAAATCACTAAATTTATTTTGGAACTCTACATCACCAGATGGTGACTCATCAAACTCTAGGATAAAGTAAAATTTACTTCCCTCTCCTTCAACACTATCAACTTTCAGTTCACCACCCATAAGTCCAATATACTTAGAAGAGATAGTAAGACCAAGTCCTGTACCTCCATATTTTCTTGTAATTGTTGAATCTGCTTGGTTAAACGCATCAAATATATCTTTTCTTTTATCTTCACTAATACCTATACCAGAATCTTGAACACTAAAAAGGACTCTTGCTTTACCGGCCGGAGCATTTTCTATTCTTCTTATTTCTGTGGTAATATGACCATTTATAGGAGTAAATTTAACGGCATTACTCATAAGATTAATTATAACTTCTTTTACTTTTGTTGAATCACCTTTAAGATAGTTGTTTAAACTTGGATCAATAAAAAATGAGAGATGAATATTTTTCTCTGCAGCCTTAGGGCCATAAACTTCAATAGCATTTTCAAACTCATTTAGTGGTGAAAAAAGGATTTCATCTATCTCTATTTTATTACTTTCAACCTTAGATAAGTCAAGGATATTATTGATAATATCAAGTAGGTTTTCTGAACTTTTTTCGATAACATCTACAAATTCACGCTTTTCATCATCTAAATCAGTATTTTTAAGGAGTTCTGTAAATCCTATAATACCATTTAATGGAGTTCTGATTTCATGTGACATGTTTGCTAAAAATATACTTTTAGCTGCACTGGCTTCTTCTGCATTTGTTTTTTCTTTGGCGATATTTTCAATCGCTTTATCGATGATTTCATAAGCAGAGTTCATACCAGCAGCAGTATTAAAATCAACACTCTCTTTTGTTTCTGCTAATTCTCCAACTTTTTTAAAGACATTTTCAAGACCTTCAACATTCTTTTTAAATTGTCCTGAAAGTAGTATTCCAATAAACATAAATACTAAAGACAAAATCCAAACACCTGCTGCTCCTATAAGTTGACCAAATGTTTCGTTATAATACTGTTCCATTTCCATATTTAGATTTTGTTTTATTATATGTGAAACACTGTTTAAAAGCGTGATTTTTTTACTAATAAGATCAAACCAGAGAGTAGGGTCGATTAAGTATTCACCACTTTGTGCAGCTAGAATTAATTCTGCTTTTGCTTGTTTTATTTCTGCTATTAATTTTTTGGTATTTTTACTATTGTATAGTGATGTGATTTTTGCTTTTGCTACACCATCAGGAAGTATTGTATAGTCAAAAGTATTTGATTTACTAAAAAGTTCAATCCAGATATCCAAATCTTCGTCAGTAAAAGGCACATATTGACTAAGTATTTTAGAAATAAAACCTCTCTCTTCACCACTATACTCTATATTTTTATATACTGATGCTAAAGATGAGCTAAGATTAACAATTTGTGAGTTTGTAACTATCTCTCTAAATGATAATAGTTCAGATAATATTTGTGTATTTATCTCTGAGTAATATGTGAAGAATATTTTGTTAAAGTTTATATTGCCTAAAGAATCTATTTTTTTTCTTGCTTTACCCATTTTATTTAATAATCTAATTATATTTTTGATTTTTTGGTTAGCTTCATGGTTTTTATAATAATCATGAAATTTTTTCATCTCTGTGTTAACAATTTTTCTCTGCTTTATAAGTAGTTTTTTAGCAATAGCACCATCACTAGCGATAAACATTGAACTAAGTCCACGCTCTTTTGCAACTGCTATTGAGAGTTCATTTAGGACTTTTGTTGCATCTAGTTTGTATTCAAATATCTCAGCTTTATTGTATTGATCATAAGATAGGTATAAAAAATATGTTGAAAATATAAATAGTATTATTAAAGGATATATGCTAATAAGCCTTAGTGTATCTTGGGTTTTAAATTTCATTTTAAATCTCCATTTTTATTATTTGTTATTAAATTCATACTAGTTCCTCTTTAAATTTTTCAACAGTTTTTTCAAACTTCTCTAAAGCACTTTTTTTCATATCTATATTTTCAGCATTAAGAATTTTTTCTAGTTCTGTTGATATTTGGTGCATATG
>CAZIAJ010000241.1:0-2977 GCA_964537565.1 uncultured Sulfurospirillum sp. | reverse complement strand
ACATTAGAAACTCAAGAGTCATTGATGTCATTAGAGAACTGGAAGAGTTTGGAACTGATGTAGAGGTGTATGACCCTTGGGCAGATGCCCAAGAGGTTCAGAGAGAGTATAATGTGCCACTTATAGAAAATGTAAATCTTGCAGACTATGAAGCAGTTATCCTTGCTGTTGCTCATGACAAGTTTAAGACACTTGATCTGACATCGAAAGATTCTCAAGTGCTTTTTGATATTAAATCATTTATAGACAATGACAGTGTAGACGGACGTTTATAATGACAGCTTTTGAAAAATTATTAGAAACATTTAAAATAGAACAAAAAACATGGTTAGTTACTGGAAATGCTGGTTTTATAGGGTCTAACTTGACAGAGTTTTTGTTGAAGCATAATCAAAAGGTTGTTGGGTTAGACAACTTCTCTACAGGCTACCAACATAACATCGACGATGTCCTCTCGCAAGTTGGTGATGAGAACGCTAAGAACTTTACGTTTATTGAGGGTGACATCGCAGACATTGCTGTTTGTGAGAAAGCGTGTGAAGGGGTGGACATCGTTCTGCATCAAGCTGCACTTGGTTCTGTACCTCGTTCCATCGATGATCCTATTACTTCTAACCGTTCTAATGTCACTGGTTTTCTAAACATGATCACTGCTGCTAAAGATGCAGGCATCAAACGTTTTGTCTATGCAAGTTCCAGTTCTGTTTACGGTGACTCTCAAGAGCTTCCTAAAGTAGAAGAACGTACGGGTAATGTTCTCTCTCCTTATGCAGCCATGAAAGCAACAAACGAGCTTTATGCAGGTGTTTTCAACAAGGTTTACGGATTAGAGACACTTGGCATGCGTTATTTCAATGTTTTTGGACGTCGTCAAGACCCAGATGGTGCTTATGCAGCGGTCATCCCAAAGTGGGTAGGTTCTCTTCTTGAAGGTAAAGATGTCTTCATCAACGGTGACGGGGAAACAAGCCGTGACTTCACCTACATCGACAATGTCATCCAAATGAACCTCCTGGCAGGAACGACAGACAACCCAGAAGCCTTTGGAGAAGCGTTTAATGTTGCAGTTGGTGGAAGAAATACGCTTAATGAACTTTACAAGCTCATCAACAAAGAGCTAAGTTCTCACATTGATACTTTCTCCGAAAAAGAAGCTATTTACCGTGACTTTAGAGCAGGCGACATTCGTCATTCTAATGCTGACATCACCAAAGCTAAGACTACTGTTGGTTACGCACCTACGCATGATATTTATCAGGGTATGGAAGAGGCTATTGAGTGGTATATTGAAAGTATTGGGACTAAATAACCAAGCCATGAATCACTTAACTGACCAAACCCAATACACAGACTTTGTAGTTTCTATTAAAGCAAAGATAAGGCATGCCAAAAGTAATGTAGTGCTCTCTGTTAATAGACAACTCCAACAGCTTGTTGGAGAAATTCCTTGGACAAAAGATATAGTTATTTTACAAAAATGTAAAGATGATCTTAAAAATGAGTTATCATTATCACCTCCTAGACTCTTAATTATGAACGGAATACTTTCATGAAAATAGAAAACAATATCATAGTTTATGACGATGGAGAGATTGAATTAGAGATTTCTATGAAGAATGAGACTATTTGGTTAAGTCAAAAACAGATAGCAGAACTTTTAGAAGTTACTATACCTAATATCAATATGCATATAAAAGCTATTTTTAAAGAAAAAGAACTTGAAAAACATGCAACTATTCAGAAATTCTTAATAGTTCAAAAAGAGGGGAACAGAGAAGTTTCAAGAAATGTCGAACATTATAATTTGGATATGATTTTATCTGTTGGGTATAGAGTAAACTCAAATAAAGCAACAAAATTTAGACAATGGGCAACAAAGGTATTAACGCAATATATACATTCTGGCTACACTATAAATAGCGAAAAGATAACGAATGAACGATTTAAAGAGTTAGAACTCGATGTTAGTGTTTTAAAGCAAAAAGTCAACAAGATAGATAGTCTTGTTATAGATAATACCTTAGACACAAAACAGGGAATTTTCTTTGACGGTCAGATCTTTGATGCCTATGTTTTTATGTCAGGGATTATTAAAGAAGCTAAAAAGTCCATTGTACTTATTGACAACTACATCGATGAGACTACCTTGACCCATCTCAGTAGTAAATCTGCCAATGGGGTAAAAGTGACTATATTTACAAAGAGTGTTTCAAAAGCGATGAAGCTTGACTTGCAAAAGCACAATACTCAGTATAACAACATCGAGATCAAAGAGCTCAAGCATGCACATGACAGATTTTTACTCATAGACGAGAAGATCTATCATCTGGGTGCTTCACTCAAGGACTTGGGTAAAAAATGGTTTGCATTTTCACTTATGGAAGAGGATGCATTTGAGTTAAAACGAAAGATTGGGGAGGTGATGGATGCAAAATAGTTATCATTATCACCTGACCCCTCAACTTTTAAAATTAGAACATGAGAACCCTGCCATAGGCATCATTCTTTGTAGTGACAAAGATAGCTTGGAGGTGGAGTACGCCATTCAAAACACAAAACAACCCTTGGGTGTCTCAACCTATACCATAGAAAAGAAGTTACCATTAGAACTTGAGAAACTGTTACCGTCTTCGGAAGAGATAACAGAAATGTTATTGCCGTTGGATGAAAAAGGAGAAAGAAAATGAGTTATTGTTATCAACTGACCCCTAAAGATTCTAAAGATCTAGAAAAAATACCTTCTTTACTATCGAGTTTATAAATTGATCAAAAAACTCCTAAAACTTAGTGCAGTGAATACTTTGTCGGCAGGTTTTAACTTTCTCTCCACTATATTAATTGTAAAAAGTTTTGGATTGTCTATTTTGGGAGAATTTACTGTTTTTAACGCAATAGTTTCTCTGTTATTATTGGTGTACATAGTACTTCCGCCTAACTATTCCGTTTTTAAACTGCAAGATGATGTAGCCTATATGAA
>CAZIAJ010000240.1:0-2978 GCA_964537565.1 uncultured Sulfurospirillum sp. | reverse complement strand
AGTTTTTCCATATTGAATTTTAAAAAAAGCAATCCAAACTTATGAAATGTACAAAGGAGTGGTGGATAACTCTTTTCATCTATAAGACTTAAAGCACGTTCACGCATCTCAGTTGCTGCTTTGTTTGTAAAAGTAAGAGTTAAAATACTAGAAGCTGGTATACCTTGAGCTAAAAGGTAAGCAAGTCTTGATGTAATAGTTTTTGTTTTTCCACTACCAGCACCTGCAAGTATAAGAACTGGTCCATCTATAGTTTTTACTGCCTCTTTTTGTGCGTTATTTAGTGATTCTAATATCTTTTTCATATTCTCTTCTTTAGTTTTTATTTATTATATCAAAATTGAATTAATATAAAGTTTAATTAAATTTAGACTTGTAATTATTATTATTATTAGTTATAATAGTCTAAAATATTTAAGGATGACCTGTGTTACGAGATTTCAATAAAATAGAAACATTTTTGACTGTAGTAAAAGAAAAAAGTTTCTCAAAAGCTTCAAAAAAACTAGGTATAAGTCAACCAGCAGTTACTCAGCAAATGAAACTTTTAGAAGATTATCTTGATACTAAAATAGTAGACAGAAAGAAAAATGGAATCAAACTTACAAAAGCTGGAGAGCAGTTTTATAAAGTTGTCACTAAATTAGAAAAAAATATTGCTCATGCAGAAAAAGACGTTATTAAAATTATAAATAAAGAACTGACCTTCATTCTTGGTGCATCTTTTATGATAGGTAACTACATATTGCCTGATTTTTTAACAGAGATTCAACATGCTATAGAAAACGATGTTATGATAAAAGTAGATGACTCAAATAAAATCACGGAAGAACTTATGGATAAAAAAATTGACCTAGCTCTTTTAGAATCACCTATTTTTCAAGATGGTATTATATACAGAGAATGGATGGATGATGAACTTGTTTTAGTAAGTAAAACTCCACTTCCAAAAGTAGTAAAACCTGATGATCTTAACTCATATAGATGGGTTTGTAGAGAAGAAGAGTCACATACAAGACAGATCATAAAAGCTGAGTTTGAAAAAGTTGGAATTGACTGTGATTCATTTGATCTTAGAAGTGTTGTGACAAGCTCAACTGCTGTTAAACAAACTATACTCAGATCTTCAGTTATAGATGGTGCTCCTACAGTTTCAATCATTTCAAAGCATATGATTGATGAAACTGTAGATAAGGGAGAACTATTTTTTGCTAGAGTAAAAGGTTTAAAAATTACACGTAAACTATATCTTGCATATTCAAAAGAGAGAAAAACTGATGCATTTATAGACAGTGTAATAAATTACATCATAAGTAAACGCAAATCATAAACTATTTATTTAATAGTTTTTCATTTTCAGGATTTGAGAGAAGTGCTTCCATACTTCTTTTTATCCCTTTTGTTTTTTCTTTTGGTTTCTCTTCTACATCTACACTAAGGTTTATCAAAATAGGTGTTTCATCTACAATAATTTGTAAGACAGACAACATAGGGACACTAACAAGTGAACCATAATTTTCATGCCCGAAGCCAGCTTCAAAACTAACACCCCAATCATCTACAATACAACTCTCAAAAGTGTACCCTGCTAAAACAAACATAGTAATTGGTTTAAAAGTTGAGCGTATTTCTTCTGGTAAAGATGGTTCAAAATTTATCTCAGCTACATTTGTAAGAATAGAAAAGTTTACACCTTTTTGTAAAAGTATTTCTAAAGTCTTCTTTACGTGCCTTTTCATCTCTGCGCTAAAATCAACATCATTTAGTACATTTTGAAGCATTACTTAAACTCCTTTAATAACTTACATATCTCTTCAATTCCTATTTTCCAAAACTCTTTGTCATCTATATCAAACCCAAATTTACTTATAAGTTCTTTTGGACTTCTACTTCCTCCAGCACTTAAAAAAGAGGTATATATTTCTATAAAATTATCACATTCTTCACTTTTATAGAGCCCATAAAGAGCTAAAACCAAAAGCTGACCATAAGAATAAGAGTAACAATAAAATGGAGAGTGTATAAAATGAGGGATATAACTCCACCACATTTCATAACTTTTACTCAGTTTTACACTACTTCCAAACATCTTTTTACTCTCTTCAAGCCAATACTTATTAAAAGTAACTAAATCTAATTCGCCTTCATGAGCATGAACACGTCTTTCAAAAGTTGTAAAGTTTATCTGTCTATAAAGTGTTGCAAATATGTCTTCTATTTTACCTGCATATAAAGAAGTTTTTTCCTCTTCACTTAGAGTATCTTTTATATAATCAAATACTAACATTTCAGCAAATACAGAAGCAGTTTCAGAGGTTGTTAGAGGTGTATCTGAAGCAATATATCCAACATCTCTAGATAAATATTGATGAATAGCATGTCCAAGTTCATGCGCCAATGTAAAAAGGTCTCTTCTTCTGTTTGTATGATTTAAAAGTACATAAGGATGAGTATCAGGAGTTGCTGGATGAGAAAATGCCCCTCCTCGCTTGCCATCTTGTGGCATTACATCTATCCAACCCTCATCAAAGGCTTTTTTTGCAATACTTGCAAATTTTGGGCTAAACTTATTAAATGCTTTTAGAACTATATCTTTTGACCTTTCAAAATCATATACTTCTTCTTTTGTTTCAAGTGGAGCATATCTATCATAATCATGAAGTTGTTCTAAGCCTAAAAGTTTCGCTTTTTTAACATAATAGTCTTGAACTAAATTAAAACTATCTTCAGCTGCATCTATAAGTGCATTTACACTCTCTTGTGTTATCTTATTATCAAAGTGTCTAGACTGTTCTGGAGAACTATATTTTCTTAGCTCGCAATCACTTTTATGATCTGTTTTTATCATATTATAGATATAACCTAAAAGTGGTTGATGAGGTTTTAATCCTTTACTAAAAGCCATTGTTGCTTTTTTTCTTATATCACGGTCTGGGTTATGTAAAAGTGAAAGTATCTCTTCTTCTGAAATCTTTTTT
>CAZIAJ010000239.1:0-3023 GCA_964537565.1 uncultured Sulfurospirillum sp. | reverse complement strand
TTTATTAAGCTCATTATATATATGATAAGAGAACTGTTTATCATAACTTTGAGGGTTACGAAGATCTAATTTCTTTTTATATTGTATAAGAAGACTTATAATTTCTTTATAGTCATTTTGAATATGAGTAGCATTGTCTGTTTGGAAGAATTCTTTAACTTTTGGAGAAGAATTTGTACACCCAGACAGTAGTAGTATAGTAAAAACAAAAGAAATAATTTTCATAGAAGATTATATGATATAATGCAAAAAAAAACAAGGAAATAACATGCCATTATTAGATAGTTTTATGGTAGACCATACAAAAATGCCAGCACCTGCTGTTAGAGTTGCAAAGACTATGCAAACTCAATCAAATGATACAATTACAGTTTTTGATTTGAGATTTTGCCGACCAAATGAAGATATTCTTACTCAAGAAGGGATTCATACTTTAGAGCATCTTTATGCTGGTTTTATGAGAGAGCATTTAAATGGAGATGGAGTTGAAATTATAGATATTTCACCTATGGGTTGTAGAACAGGGTTTTATATGAGTCTACTAGGCTCTCCAGATGAACTTAGAGTTGCTAAAGCATGGAAAGAGTCTATGGAAGATATACTCAAAGTTGAAAAGCAAGAAGATATACCAGAGCTCAATATTTATCAATGTGGGACTTATAAGATGCACTCCTTAGATGATGCAAAAAGTATCGCTTCAAATATACTTAGTAGTGAGATTGGTGTTATGAATAATAAAGAGTTAAAATTAGATGAAAGTATAATCAACGGGGAGTAGTTTATCCCCTTCTATTTTTTTATAAATTTTCTTTTTTCCAAAACCTAGTCTATTGTCTGTAAATTTTATATACTCTACATGTAGACTCCAAAGTGTTGGATTGAGTGCTAGGGCATAAGGATAAGTTTTTAAGTAGAGTGCTTTTTCTTTAGTATTGGCTTTTTTTATAATACCTCGAAATTGTATACCTCTTATTTTGCCTACTTCATTAGTTTCAAGAGATATTACTCCTGAATAATTTGGATTTTCTTTTAAATTTTGTATGTGTTGAGTTTTTTCATCTGAAGCTATAATAAATCTTGTTTTATCTTTATAAAAAGCATAAAAACAGTTAGCACTATATGGCAGATTATCTTTACATGTACAGATACATAATAGATGATGTTCTTGTATAAATTCGATAAGTTTTGTCAATTTAATACTTTTTGTATCGCTTCAAGGTGTGTTAAAATATAGTAGATACTAAATATCCAAAGTATAGATATAGCTGTTTGAATAGATAAAAATAGTTTTTTACGAACTTTATGTTTTGCTAAAATCATAGCTAAAAAAGCACCTATAAATCCACCTGCAAAACTAAAAAAATGAAGACTTATCTCAGGAACTCTTTTTCTATCTTTGATAGAGTGATACTTGTCAATAATAAATAGAAAAAAAGTGACTAAATTTATAGATACAAGATACCAAACAATAACAGGGATAGAAGGTATAAAGTTATTTAGTACAAAACTAAGAGTAGCAAGACCAAACATAAGAAGGATTCTAAAACCGTTACAGCACACTATAAAGCCTTTTTAATAAGTATAACATAAAAATAATGGTAAAATAGAAACTTTTAAAAAGAAGGATGAAAATTATGACTAATGTAGATTATATAAAAGAGATGTTTGCCCTTCAGCAAAAACTAAATGATGAAACCAATGGCATAGGTTGGGAAAATGGATACACTAAAAATAACCGTATAATTAACTGGAAAAGATGTATCTATATGGAGAGTGCAGAGCTTATAGATAGTTTTAACTGGAAACATTGGAAAGATATCAATAAAGCAACTGATTGGGAAAATGCAACTATAGAGATAGTAGATATTTGGCATTTTATAATGAGTCTTCTTTTAGAAGATTATAAAATAAATAACCGAGGCAGTTTTGATAAGCTTGTAAAAGATGTTTTAGATGTACATGGTTTCGAGAGATTTTCAAGAGAGCCTGAAAATAGAGAAAATGCAGATACTATGGAAGTTATAAACGATATAGAATCTATTATGCATATGACAACTTCATCTAATATTGATTTATTTGATGGTTTACTTAAAGAGTATTTTGCTATGTCTTTGAAATGTGGAGTTAATTTAGGGATACTCTATAAATTTTATATTGCAAAAAATATTTTAAATCAGTTTCGTCAAGATAATGGATATAAAGAAGGAACTTATAAAAAAGTTTGGTCTGGAAAAGAAGACAATGAAGTAATGCTAGAGATCATGGGCGATGAAGCTATGAGTGCTAAAGAGCTTTACAAAGAGTTAGATAAAGCATACAATGCATAATTCGATTATTGTTAAGGCTACCAAAGATTTTTTTACTGGAAAATTTCTTTTTTTATCCTTAGCTCCTTTTATAGTTCCCATTATTATTTTGGGAGCTTTCTTTGTGTATGGTAGTAATGAATTTATAGATCTTCTTCAACAAGGTTCAGCAACTGGCGATTACTCATTTATAGATGAAAATGCATATCCTACTTTGAGTTATCTTTTGGGTTTTGCTGTTTTTCATTGGTTACTCGTTTCTCTTTTTGTTGTATTTGGTACGTTTGGTGTTGTTTTACTCTCTTTAATACTTGCTGTTATTACTGTTGGGCTTTTGACACCTTATATAGTTGATTTAGTGAGAAGAAATAGTTATGCTTATGTAAAAAAGGTTGATGGAGATGGTTTTTTATTTTCTATCTGGAGCACTATTAAGATATTTTTGAAGTTTATACTTCTATTTTTATGTACATTGCCATTTTTACTTCTTCCTTTTGTGAATTTTTTTATTTTTCAGTTACCATTTTTCTATCTTTTTTACAAATTGATGATGTATGATCTTGTATCTTCAGGAGTATGTAAAGATGCAGAATATATTATAAAAGAGAATAAAATATACCTTTTTGTTGTAATGGGAATTTTCTTTTTTCTTTTTTTAATACCTCTGTTTTGGTTACTTTTACAATTATTTTTTGTTATTTATCTCAGGCATTTTAT
>CAZIAJ010000238.1:0-3042 GCA_964537565.1 uncultured Sulfurospirillum sp. | reverse complement strand
ATATCAAAATTTCAAAAATATATTAATTATATGAAAAAAAATAAAATAATTGATGCTTATGATGTATATACTGATGAAAGAACAAAAGAGTACAATCAAAAAGATATGAAAAAAGTTGGTATTAAATCTATGCTAGATGTAAGCATAGATTTTCATGATAAGATGTATGGAATTATAGCTTTTGATACTATAAAAGAACAAAAAATATGGACACAAGATGAAATATCTTTTGTAAGTAGAATAAGTGACCAAATTACCAATTTACTTCTTATAAATGAGTGGAAAAAAGTAAAAGAAGAGGTAACAAAACTTAACAATAATCTTGAAATAACAGTTGAAAAAAGAACAAAAGAATTAAAAGAGAATATTAAAAATTTAAAGATTACTCAAAATCAACTTGTTGAGAGTGAAAAAATGGCAAGTTTAGGTAGTTTGGTAGCTGGTGTTGCTCATGAAATAAATACACCTGTTGGTATAAGCTTAACAGGTATAACTCACTTCCAACATATAACAAAAGAATTAAAAAAATTATATGAAAAAGACAATTTAAGTCAAGAAGAGTTTGAAACTTATATAAATACATCTTATGAAATTGCAGATTCTGTATACAAATCACTTACACGGGCAGCCGAACAAATAAGAAGCTTCAAACAAGTTGCTGTTGATCAATCAAATGAACAAATAAGAAAATTTAATGTAAAAAATTATATAGAAGAAGTTCTTCTAAGTCTTCACAATCGACTTAAAAAAACAAAACATCAAATAAATATACATTGTGATGAGAAACTAGATATAAATAACTACCCTGGATCTTTTTCTCAAATACTTACAAACTTTATTATGAACTCATTAATTCACGGTTTCAGAGGCATAGAAAAAGGAAATATTGATATATATGCAAAAAAAATAGATAATAATTTTGAATTAATATATCAAGATAATGGGAAAGGTATAGAAAAAGAAAATTTGAAAAAAATTTTTGATCCATTTTTTACAACAAATAGAGAAAATGGTGGCTCTGGATTAGGGCTTAATATTGTATATAATATAATAACAAATGGATTAAATGGCAAAATTAAAGCAATAAGTCAATTAAATAAAGGTTTGAAATTTATAATAGTGATTCCTATAAAAGAAAAATCTTAAAATCTATTGCCTTGAAGCTAATTTTTTGATATAATACCGCTCGCTCCTCTTTAGACCTGTGCAATGTCTTTAAAGAATAACGCTTCAGGGTGGGAACACAGCAGAGCACTCTTTTGAGTTCATGTGCCGCAGTCATCTGAAGAGGGGTTTTAACTTTCTTAACTCATAACATAATCTTCTATTTCAAGTGCTAATTTATAAAAATCAACTCCGTCTACTTTTCCTTTCTCTTTCAAAGTCTTTTTTATATACTCTTTTCCTTGTAACAACTCTTTTGATTTCACACCATGGGATATAGAAAGAACAGCTTCTATAAAAGCTGATAATCTATCACAATTTTTCAGTGCTACACCATCTATAGCATTATATTTATCTTCATTATAAGTAGAAAGAGTATCTACTACCATAACTTTTTTTTCATTTATTTTATTTAAAAATTCATCTTTTTTATTGTCACCATATAATCCAAGAAGATACTCAAAGTGACTAGCCATATGAGAAGGTACAAAAGGAAGAATTTCATCTTCAATCATTTTTATCTCGTACTCACTAATAATATCATCCAAACCACTTACAGAATACTTTACTGGACTTATAATATCACGAGTCAATGCCTCAGGTAAATCATGAAATAAAGCACAATAAAAGTTATTTTCTACTCTTTTATCACAAGCTTTTATATGAATTGAATAAAAGTAACCAAGAATTGCAACTATAAGCATATGTCCTAAAACAGAAGTTTCAGGAATTCTTGGAGTTTGAGCCCATCTTTTTTGGAAACGAAGACGACCACTAAGATCTATTACCTTTGCCAATTTTTTATTTAATGCTATTTTCCTAACACCTATAAGCTCATAATAATCCTCTATTTCCTCTTCAACTGCCTCTTTTACCTGATCTATACCACTTAAAAATTTACTTGTTTGATAAACTATAGAAAATTCCCAACGAGTTGAAAGATATGAAGCTGCTTTTAGTATAAAACGTTCTTTTTTATACATATTTGTATCTTTTAAATAATTTTCAAATCTTTTATAAAATTCTCCATCTTCTATATCTATAAGTTGGTCATGGAGTTTTACTAAAACCCAGCTATTTATCTCTTTCTCTTTTTTTTGTAAAGCTTGTCTAAAAACATCTGGCCTTATATCTGTAACAATTCCACGTCTAAGAAATTCAAAAATTCCTGCTTCTATAAGATGTACATGATTAACATTTTTTTCCATATTTGCTAAAAAAAATGCAATTATAAATTTATGAGCTTGTTTATCAAGTTCTACAAGTTCAACCATACGAGGATAATCATTCCATCTTTGAATAGACGCAGAAGCAAAAAAATGCTCTATTAAACCAGCACTCAACATCTAATTTGCTTTGAATCTAATTCTATAACAGTATGAACATTTCCTCTTGGATTAAAATCTGCTACTACTTTTAACCATTTTGGCTTTAATTTTTTATCTAAAATGTCATAAATTTCATTTGCACTATCTTCATGAGATATATTTTGATTCATAAAACTATTTATATAGAGTTTAATGGCCTTTAACTCTACTACATACTCATTTGGAGTATAATCTATATATATAGTTGCAAAATCAGGATAACCACTTCTAGGACACAAACAACAGAACTCAGGTAGTGTAAGTTTTATAATATAATTTTTTTTATGTTTATTTGGCCAAATTTCTAAATCTTTTTCTACATCAAACTCTTTTATCTCTTTTTCTCCATAACGCATTACAATTCCTTTAAATTTTTAGGTTTAGATATAAGAAAACCTTGTATATAATCAAATCCAAAATTTTCTATTTCTTCATATATATTTTGTTTATCAACAAACTTTATAACTGCTTCAATATTTAAAGAGTGTAAAAGCTCTATATATGATTTTAT
>CAZIAJ010000237.1:0-3086 GCA_964537565.1 uncultured Sulfurospirillum sp. | reverse complement strand
CCTCCCCGAAGCTTGATAAAGTTATAACCTCACGATTATCCCTTTATGTGGATTTACACCACTTCAAACAAAACGACCACCGACAAAAGTCGGCAATATTTCACAGTCGCCCATATTTTATTAATTGTCTTATTAGGTAGAATGGAGGACTTACACCTCCAAGCCCCTACAGCACTACCGCAAGCTACTTTCATAGCACGGCATCGCACGGGTTTGTTCTGCTTGTTTAATTGGCTGTTAAACATTGGCGAACAAACAGCAAAAGTCTTAAAGAATGGCAATTCTTTAATCTTTCACCTGTCAATTAATTTTCAAAAGTTGGCACTATTTTTATTTCAGATATTTCATAAAAAGATTTTATCTCCTTATTTTGTTTTTTATTTGTTTATAAAACACCTTTCGTAAAATATAGTTAAGTTCTGTTATAGGCATTTTATTTCAAATATCTCAAGTTTGCGAAAATATTTTTAATTTTTTCTCTATATTCCATCAATAGGTTGGTTATTAATAGGGAAAAGCCCTTATAAGGGGCTTTTCGTCTCCGTTCCAAGTTGGTTAAGCTAATAAGCAACTAATCCAACGATGACCAGCTGACGGCTTCGCCTACCTGCTCACATTGTCTGTCAAACATTTCCGCAATAACTTTTCTCTCTTTTGAGATAAATCTCTTTTCTTTTGATAAACTTTTTTATCTGTTAAGTTTTATTCGCAGAACCAAGTTTATATAAAGAAGAAAATATCAAAGGCTTTTCCTTAACCTCTTTTGCTTCTTTTGGAGGAAGTCAAAAGAACGAAATCACATCGATAAGGGAACTTATTTTTTTTGGTAAATAACAGAGGTATTACATAGAATAGAATAGATTTTTTTAAAAACACTCTCTAAGCCCCATTATTAGGGCATTTCTTACAATTTGCTTGATATGATTTTTTTTATACCTTGATATGATTTTTTTTATACCTTGATATGATTTGATTAGATAACTTTTATTATTTTTTAGATTTTATTCTTTTTTTACTGGATTATGATTATATATTTTGATATGATTTGAATATATAAAAAAATATAGGAGGATTAGACCAATGGGAAAACAATTAAAGACAATAAAAACTAAAACACAGATAGCAGTTAAAAATAGTAAATACATAAACGAAGCAACTGGAGAAGTTGAAGATTTTACAGTAATTCAAAAAAATGTGAGTGCTGATTTTAACTTTCATAAAATATGGCTACAAGATTTATTAAATGTTTTAGACAGTTTTGGAAGTAAAAAAATAAAGGTTATGACATATCTTTTAGGAAAGATGAGAAATGAGGATAATAGTGTCAGCTGCACATATAGAAGTGTAGCAGATGATACAGGCATAAGTTATCAAACAGTAGCATCTACAATGAAAGAGATGCAGGTTAGCAATGTTTTAAAAAGAATAAATCAGGGAACTTATGTTTTTAATCCTGATATTATTATCAAAGGAAACGGAAATAAAAGGCAAAGACTATTAATTGAATACAATATAACAGATAAAACAGCACAAGAAGAGGGAATAAAAACAGTAGATGATTATTATACAGAAGTAGCAGAAGAAGAGAAGAAAGGGCAGACATTTATAGATGTGGAGGTCAATTAATGACATTATATCAATTACAAGAAAAAGAAGAACAACTAAGCAAAGAAAAAGATAAAGCATATAATAAAATTATTGAAATAGAAGAAGAATGGCAACTTCAACAAAAAGAAGTCGAAAAAGAAGAAGAGAAGAGATATGCTATTGAATTAAGAATGAAAGAAGCAGAACAAAAAGAAAAAGATATTGAAAAAGAACTTGATAATATTTATTCATTAATTATGGAAGAAGAAGAAAAGATAATCAATGAAAGAACTTAGGAACATTCCACCTGGTACCGTGTTCCTCTTGTTTTTCTTTAATAGTCTTCAAAATGCTTGATATTTGGAGATTTACACCACGATAGGGCAAAACCCTTGAAAGTGTGTAAAGCTTGCTTATTTCGCTATGAAATGCCCTTCCTTGCCTATTTTTAATAGATAGTAATATCTTTTCTTTAATATCTCTGTATATATCTCTTTCTATTTTGAATGTCATTTTATTTCTTTCATCTTTATATAAAACTATTTTCAAATATCCATAATCAATAACGGATCCAAATATATTGATAAACTTCTCTTCTCTTTCTGTTTCTCCTTTTGTCTTTAATATTATTATGGTTTTTTTATATCTTAATCCAACGAAATTGGCTTTATTCTTTCTTCTTCTATATTGTCTTTGATATGTTGTTAAGTCTAACGAATATCGCTTATTTAGCTTTTCTTCAATTTTTGAGATTTTGGAAAATTTCTTTTCTGGAATAGTAGAAACTTGTATCTCTGAATATCCATTTCCCACATATCGCATTAATTGTCTTGACAAGCTTTTTATATCTTCAAATACTAACACTTTACACCTCTTTTAATTTTTATAATATGTATCCTAATAGGATTGAAAATAGTAATAAGCAATATTCCAACATCTTAAAAGATAGTCTATCTTCCGATAGTTGCTTATAATTTTATGCCTTGCGGAGTTCCCCCCAAAATGACAGCCCTTATCCATTCTTTCAAGAAAAAAAATGAAAAAGGGTTGCCACACCCTAAGAAAATTAATTGACCTCGCAGTACCTTTAAAGTTGTTTATAGAAAGAAGCTGCCAAGCTTCAAAACATCACAAAAACACGACATCCCCGCATTTTTGTTCAAACTCTAATCAATACACCTCTTAACCTCCGACACTATTCGGTAAGGTTGTCCCTGTTTAGTTTTGTTTGTCTGTTTATTCTTCCTTAGCCCTCGTATATCCCTATATAACCTCATACGGTAGAATATAGAAAACCCGTCTTAATTTGTGATAATCACATTTCAGTCGGTCATATAGTTCAGAACAGTTAGATTTTTTAGACATAGAAGAAATTACAAGCAAGCAACTTTGGTTAAGTTGCCTATCACGGTTGAGCTATTTAGTAGTTATCTTTCGACACTTACCTCCCCGAAGCTTGATAAAGTTATAACCTCACGATTATCCCTTTATGTGGATTT
>CAZIAJ010000236.1:0-3107 GCA_964537565.1 uncultured Sulfurospirillum sp. | reverse complement strand
TAAAAAATCATATTGAATTGCATGTTTTGTATAGCTTTTTTGTTCAAAATTGAATTTGTTTACATGTAGAGTTGCATTTATAGAGTTTGTGTACTCTTGTAGCTCTTTACTACAATCAAAATTTTCATCTTCAATGATAGAGATATAAATCCCTGGATGGTTTGGTATAAGTGCAAATAGTGGAGAAATCATGACGTTACTTCATGTAGTTCACGAAACATATATGCTTCAACTATCTCTTCAATACTTCTTTGCATAGGTGCAATTAAAATCCCAATACCTTCTATGAAAAAATCACTTACAAACTCTTCTTTTGAGATAACAACAACATAATCAACTATCTCATTTATCTCTTCTCTTGAAGTATAAAAAGATATATTTTTAACTACCCCCTCATTTAAAATAGCTACTACCCAAGAGTTGTTTTCTTCCATGGAGCATAATTTTTTTTCATCATTTATAGGAATTAGAATATTCATTAAGTTACCTTTGTTATAATTAATCGATTAATTATATCTAAAGAGAGAAGAAAATGAGCAAAAATTTTACAGATGATTTAAAAGAACTTTATGAGTTAGTAGGAACGAAGCAAAAGGAGTTAGGAGAGTATTTTAAGATAGTTGAAGATGATAGTTGTGGTTTTAAGAAGATGAGAGTTTTTATAGATACTTTTTTACAATCTACTGGATTGAGTTTAAACAATGAAAATAGACTCTCAGCCTTAACAAGACTTATCTCGTTGCGTGATGAACAGTTAGTGCAATCACTTACAAAAGAAGATTTTAGTCCTGAAAAGATAGATGAAGTAAAAGAACAAGCATATTTATGGGTAAAAGAGTTTTACTTAAAACGGCATTGTGATTTTTTGAATATTGTAGATGAAAAAAAACTTTTAAATGAGTTTTATAGAGCTCTTTTAAAGGGTGTTCATGAAGTTGGACTTGCTATGAGTAAATGGCAGAGTAGCTGGACAAGTCACATCATAAATACGATAAATCCTGAACTTTCAAGAAAGTTTGGAGATAAAGCTGTAGCATATCTCGATGAGCAGAAACTTTATGATGTAGATGAGTATGGAAATAAAGCAGATAGAGCATACTCTGTTTTAGCTAAAAGAGATGGTGGTTATGAAGTGTTATCTTATGCTAGTTTTTTTAAAAATGAAGTAGGTACTGTTCTTGAAGCATTTGAAGATATGATAAAAGAGCTAACGATTTTAGAAGATAATGATACAAATCAAAAAGATGAGTATATAGCATATTTCAAAACTTTAAAAGAGGCATTTGGAGAGTTGGATCAAACAAAATTGATAAAAAGATGGCAAGATGTTGATAGAGCTTGGATGAAAGTTACAAGTCCTATTCAAGTTGGTCACCCTTTGGAGTATTATGAAGATCACTTTAGAAAAGCAGTAGCCTTAGAATGGGATGTTAGGATTTCAAATCCAGCAAATCTTGGAGCAGATAAGACTTACAATAATATACTCCATATGTATAGCACACTTTTTGAAAAACTTGGAAAAAATAGAAAGAAAATTTTAGATTTAACAGTAGCAAATCTAGAGAGAGTAGGTCTATATATAGGAAGACCAGCACTTTTTTACGCTGCAGAGTTTAATGGATTATTTTCTGCTCAAGTTGTACCTAATGATGAACAAGTTAGTAAAGAAGAAGGAAAAAAAATATTTGCTTTTAGTGATAATATACTAGACTCTTTAAAATCAAAACCATTTTTGAAAATCCAAAACAGGATTTTTGGAAAAGAGTTTATGGACAGAGAAAGAGAGTTAGTTTTTAAAAAACCGCAGATGTGGCATAAAGTTTATGAAGTAACAACCATAGGGCATGAGTATGGGCATATTTTATGGCTAGATAATGATACAGAAACTTGTATGAATCAAAGTGGAGTCTTTAAAAACATAGAGGAGTTTAAAGCAACTACTGGTGGCTTGATGGCCTTTTTTATGAATGAAGATGAGAGTTGTAAGGCTTATGTTTTAGCAGACCTTATAAAACGTTCTGTTGGTTTGATAGCGTGGATGAAAACAGATGAAGTTCAGCCATACTACTGTGAAGGGCTTATCCATCTTCAAGGTCTTTTTGAAACAAAAGTTTTGAGTTTTAATGAGAAGTTAGAGATAGATATAAGTGATGAAGCTTATGAGAGATTAAAAGTTTGGTATGCACAGACATATGAAAAGTTAGCTTCTCATTATTTAGAAAAAAAAGATGCAGATGAATTTCTTTCAAAATATACTAAAAAAGAAGATAGCTTTTATCAACCTATAGATAAAAAAGTCAAAGATTTTGTAGAGTATTACTGGGATCTACATCAATCTATAGGTAGGGAGATAGACGATATAGAAAAAAGAGAAGATTGGGTTTAATCCCCAATCTCTATTTTTTTAGTCCATAAGATTTAAAAGCTTTTAAAATTTTATCCATTTCATCATCTGGTAGTATAGTTGGTGTTGAAATTTGACTTGCTAGGATATACTGTTTTGCTAGATTTTCTACTTCTATAGCTATCCAAAGAGCTTTTTTTAGGTTTACTCCTGTTGTTATAACACCATGATTTGCAAGTAAGCAAGCATTGTATCCATCTAGTGTTTTTATAGCATTTTTAGATAGCTCTTCAGAGCCAAAAGTAGCATATGGAGCACAAGGGATTTTATATCCGCCACCAACAGCTACCATATAGTGATGAGCAGGTATATCTTTGTTGCATATTGCCATAGAGGTTGCATAAGTTGAGTGGTTATGTAAAACACAGTTAATTTCAGGTTTACTTTTTAGTATATCAAAATGAAAACTCAATTCTGAAGATGGTGGGTACTCACCCTCATAAGTATTTTTATCTGAAAAAGGAACAAATACTATATCTTTTGGTTTTAGTAAATCATACGAAACTCCACTAGGAGTTATAAGAATACCATCTTTAAATCTGTGACTTATGTTACCTGATGTTCCTTGATTGATACCTAACTCTTCCATCTTTAGACAAGTTGCTATTATCTCTTTTCTTATACTCAATTCACTCATTGAAAATTCCTTATCTACTTATATTTAAATTAAAAACAAATCTATTAGCTAAATAGTATCCTATAC
>CAZIAJ010000235.1:0-3146 GCA_964537565.1 uncultured Sulfurospirillum sp. | reverse complement strand
TCATTTACCTCTTCACCTTTACTTTTTAGGTAGGTTATGATATTTTCTCTATTTTCGATAACTTCTTCAGGAATACCACCTATTTTTACAAGAGAATCTTTATAAGAGATTTTTTGAAATTTTTGAGAAAAATCTATCTCTATATCACCATAAGGAATTTTTGTAGGTAGTTTTAATTGTTTTAAAAGTACGGCAAACATCTCCTCAGTAAGTTCCATCAAATCATGGTAAGTATGGTATGCCCAGTAAAATTCTATCATAGTAAATTCAGGGTTATGAGTTAAATCCATACCTTCATTTCTAAAGTTTCTATTTATTTCAAATACTGCTTCAAATCCACCAACAACAAGACGTTTTAGATAAAGTTCTGGAGCAATTCTAAGATATCTATCAACTCCTAAGGCATTGTGATGTGTTACAAATGGTTTTGCATTTGCTCCCCCCGCTATAGGGTGCATCATAGGAGTTTCAACTTCAAGAAAACTCCTTTCTTCAAAAAAGTGTCTTATTGTACTAACTATTTTACTTCTTATTTTAAAAGTCTCTTTAACATTAGGATTCATTATCATATCAAGATATCGTTTTCTATATCTTAACTCTTTGTCTGTTAAACCATGAAACTTTTCAGGTAGTGGAGTTATAGATTTAGTTGCTAATTCCAAAGTTTTTACATGTAAAGATAACTCTCCTGTTTTTGTAACAAAAGGAAACCCAGTAACACTAATAATATCACCAACCTCGATAAGTTTTTTTACTGATTTAAACCAGTCTTCACCAATACTTTCTCTACTAAAATAGATTTGTAAAACCCCTTTTTCATCCTCTATTTTGGCAAATGCAGCTTTTCCCATGTGTCTTAAGAATTTAATTCTTCCAATAACTGTATTTTCTTTGTTCTCATCACGTTTAGTGTCACTGTTCTTTACGTATTCGTAACATCTTTTGAACTCTTTAGTTGTCGAATCTTTTTTTATGTTGTGAGTATAGGGATTTTTACCTAATTCTCTTAGCGCTTCTGCTTTTTCTATTCTTTGTTGTTCATATTGATTGTCAAATATCAAATTTTTTTCCTTATATCTTAGTTGTCTTTTTTTAGCCTAATCTAATTTATGTTATTTAAAGCTACGATATAAAATCGAGAGCCTTTTTATTGTTTTATTTGGCATTTTTTACAAATACCATATAGTTGCATTAAGTGGCTTGTTAATTTAAAGCCATATTTTTTTGCTATTTCTTCTTGCCTTTTTTCTATGGCATTGTCTTCAAACTCTATGATTTCATCACACATTTTACATATCATATGGTCATGATGAGGTTTATTTCCTAGTTCAAATTTTTTGCCAGATGAACCAAATGATAAAGAAGTCACTATATTAGAATCTTCAAGAAGATTTAGTGTTCTATATACTGTTGCAATTCCTACATTGAGTTTGGGATAAGTTTTTTTTATGAGCATATATAGACTCTCTGGGGAGAAATGTTCGTCGTTATTGTACATAGTTTTTAGTACTACTTCTCTCTGTTTTGTAAACTTTAGGCTATTATATTTTAAAATATCTTTAAATTTTACTAAAAGAGAATCATACTCTATATTTTCTATGTTTTCCATCTTATTTTCCTAGACTCTTTTTTAAATCTTGGGTAATTTTTTTACTATCCATTTTGACTATGTATGTACCAGTTTCTATGAAAATAGGATACATAAAGCTTTTGCTCATATATTCGTTAGCTTTATCTTTTATGAACTCTATGTTTGAAAGAGTTACTGCTAAAATAGAAAATACTAAAAAGATTTTTGCACTACCTACTATGAAACCTGCAAGTTTATCTATAGCACCTAAACCACTCATTTTAATAAGATTCTCTAGTATATATCCAATAAATAAACTAAGAATCCAAAACAGAATTAAAACAGCAATAAATCCAACTAAATATAGTGTAGCACTGCTATCTAGTTTATATATATTTTGATCTATTAGTTGTCCCATCTGCTCTGCAAATCTTGAAGCTATAAATATACCTCCTACAATACCAACAAGTCCAAATACCTCTTTTATAAAGCCATTTATGACACCTTTTATACCAAGTATAAAAATAAGAGATAGAGATATAATATCAAATATTGATAGATTTTCCATGTTATTGTCTCACTTTTGAACAGTTTTTACCGGCATCTTTTGCTTCATATAGAGCAGAATCAGCTTTTTCTATTAAACTTTCTGGAGTATCACCTTTTTTGTAAGAAGCAATTCCAGCACTTATAGTTAAATTTATATTGTGACCTTTGTAGAGAAGCTTACTTTCACTTGTTTCTAGTATAATTCTATCTATACTGTTTTTTGCTTCTTCAAGTGTTGTTCGGTTTAGTATGATTATAAATTCTTCTCCACCATACCTATAAACTTTAATCCCTTTTCTAAGAGAACTTTGTATAAGTTTAGTTAAAAATATAAGTGTTTTATCTCCTGCAATATGACCATACGAGTCGTTTATATTTTTAAAGTCATCTGCATCAATAATAACTAAAAACATATCTACATCTCTATTTTCTACTGCATTTAATATTTCAGAGATATCTTTTGTGAAGACTCTTCGATTGTAAGCTTTTGTTAATGGATCTATGTGTGATTCACGTTCTAGTCTTTCTATCTCTAGCTTTAGTTTTGTTATAGTATCGTCTGCATTTTTAAGTTCGCTTAGTATTTGCCCTTGAAAGTTATCAAAAGTATCTATAATTTCTTGAGTATGAACTCTATCATAATCATTTCTTATTGCTCCAATGTCAACATAGTTGTTATTAGAAATTTTTTTAAGGTTAGTATTTGACTTTTCAAATTCTTCTAGGCTGGATTTTGCAAGGTCAAAAGAGACTTGATCAACAGAGTTTTCAGTTTCATTCGTTGAAAAGAGATAAGAATATTTTTTTGAAAGGTCTATAAGAGTAGGGTTGTTACTATGAGCTAATTCGTCCATAAATGTGTCATAATAGTACTTGGGATATGGTGGTATATTGAGTTCTTTTAGTTTTAAAAATGAACTCTCACCTATAGTATTTATTTGGTTTACAATTTTGCTATTTTTTGTCATTATAAAGTCGCACCTTAAATTAAGATATTATTATTTTATAAATAAAATCTAATTTAAGC
>CAZIAJ010000234.1:786-3174 GCA_964537565.1 uncultured Sulfurospirillum sp. | reverse complement strand
AAAATTATTTGTGAGTTCTGTTATCTTTTTTTCAATTTTATCTATATTAACTTCTTTTACAATTTTTTTATCTACTTCTATATCTTGTTTTAAAATAGTATTATAAAAATTTTCTACCGATAAAATTAAAGAAGATTTAGAAAATGGGATATTTAAATTAGAATCATTATATGAGATATAAAAAAGTGGTTTATCTATCTCCATATGCCTATCAGCAATAACAAAATCACACTGTTTATAGGAATATATATGTTTTTTTAAGAATCGTTCTAAAGATTTTTCCAATAAAACAGACTGACATGCCAAAGCAATTTTCACAAGAAACTCCAAATATTTTTTATAATACTATAATAATTCAAATAATAAGCATATAAAAGTTAAAAAAAAAAAATTATTGGTCGATATGTATAGTAACACATATTATTTAAACAGTGTCAAGGAGGACATAATGGATATATTTAGCTCAACAAGTAAGCAAGTAGAGTCAATGGTATCTGCACCAAAGATGAATGCCCCTACGCAAACAAGACAAGTTGAAAATTCGCATCAAATAGCAAAAAGTGCTGAAGATAATAATAAAAATCAACAAACAAATAAAAAAAAACATAGTGAAGAAATTGATAAATTAAATAAAGACATGGAAGCATTAGATACAAATGTAAAAATTGGTTTTAATGATAAAATCAATACTATGTTTGTAGATGTTATGGAAAAAAGTACAGGGAAAATGATTAGAAAAATCCCTACTGAAGAAGCAATGGCTCTTTCAGAAAAAATGAGAGAAATTGTAGGAACAATCTTTGATGAAAAAGGATAAGTAATGGCTGATTCAACAATAAGCTCTTTAGGTTTAGGTAGTGATGGAGCATTAAGTTATGATGTTATTGATCAGCTTAGAGCAGTAGATGAAGATGCAATAATAGCACCAATAGACCAAAAAATAGACCAAAATGAGACACAAGCTAGTGATCTTTCTATTTTAACAACTCTAACTGCCACACTAAAATCATCTACAAGTACACTTGCAGATGATATGACATATCTAAAAACTTCTGTTACATCTTCATCAGATAATGTATCGGTTACAGCAGAATCTGGTGTTTCCCCTCAAGATTTTACTTTAGATGTTCAAGCATTAGCAAAACAAGATATTTATCAAAGTACTTCTTATTCAGCAGAAGATAGCACTTTTACAAATGCTGATGACACAATAAATTTCAATATCGATGGGAATGACTACAAAATAGATGTAACAGCAACTACAACACTAGAAGGATTAAAAACACAAATATATGATGCAACAGAAGGCAAAATTACTGCATCAATTTTGAATGTTGGTGGAGATACTCCTTATAAATTAGTACTTAAATCAACTGATACTGGAGCTAATAATGCTATAACAGTAACTTCAACAGGAGGAGGAACTGCTGTTAGTGACTTAGGTTTTGATACTGCTGCAAATCATATACAAACTGCTACCGATGCAGAATTTACATACAACAATGTAGCAATTACTAGAAGTACCAATACAATTGATGACTTGATGGTAGGAGTTACAATAAATTTAAATGACATAGGAAGCTCAAATATTTCTATAAAACAAGATACAAGCACCATAACAAACGGAGTTCAGTCATTTGTAGATAATTATAATGAACTTATAAATAACTTAGCAGAATCAACAAAATATGATTCTGAAACTCAATTAGCTGGAACTTTTCAAAGCTCTAGTGAAATAAAATCTTTACAATCAGATATGAGAAGACAACTTTTACTTGTTGATGAAAAAGGGAGAAGCATAAGTGATTATGGTGTAACTATAAATGATGCTGGCTTATTAGAATTTGACTCTTCAATCTTAGATTCTAAACTCTCTTCTGATTCAGCAGATGTTGAAGATTTTTTTAATGGCACTAGTGAGACAGAAGGATACTTTACAAAATACAATAATACTCTTGATTCATATATAAATAGCGATAGTGGTGTTTTAACACTCTATTCAAATCAACTAACCAATAGTCATAGTGGTCTTGAAGATGAAAGAGTAAGAAATGTAGATAGATTAGATGCAAAATATGACACTATGGCAAAAAGATTTGCATCTTATGATGCAGTAATAGGTAATTTAAATGCTCAATTTGAATCACTATCAATGATAATAAATCAATCATATGCAGACAAATAAAGGATAAAACAATGAGAACAAATTTAGCATATTCAGCATATTCACAAAATAACATATCAATAGAATCTTCAGAAAAATTAATAAAAATGCTTTATGAAGGAGTTTTAAAATTTTCTTCACAAGCAAAAAAAGCAATTGAACTTAAAAATACAGAGAAAAAAGTTTATTGGATCAATAGAACAACAGCTATATTTTCTGAGTTA
>CAZIAJ010000234.1:0-776 GCA_964537565.1 uncultured Sulfurospirillum sp. | reverse complement strand
ACTATGATGCTGGTGGTGAAATAGCTCACTATCTAAGTGGACTTTATACTCATCAGATTAAACTCCTAACAGAAGCCAATATGAATAATGATACACAAAAGCTTGATGAAGTTTTAAATGTCACAAAAGTACTTTTACAATCTTGGAATGAAGAAACTTCATATGACTTGGATCAATAAGTTTAAAATAGCTATCATTGAAGAGAGTATGAAAGATATAGAGTTACTTATAAATGAAGTTCCTAAACTTCAGTCTAAAGAAGAAATGGGTGAAGCATTAGCTTTAATTGGTGAAGCAATAAAAATATTTAATGCTAAAAAAAATGAAACATTAACAATCATGAGAAAAATAAAAGAGGCAAAAAAATACCTGGCCTAGGCTCCTAAATAAGCCTCTTTGACTCTACTATCATTTAACATATCTTTAGATTTTCCACTAATAGCGACTTTACCATTTTCTAAAACATATGCTCTATCAGATATGCTAAGTGCTAAAAAGGCATTTTGTTCAACTACAAATATAGTAGTTCCTATATCTCTTAGTGTTTTAATAACTTCAAAAATCTCTTCAACAACAATAGGAGCAAGTCCCATACTAGGTTCATCTAAAAGAAGAAGTTTTGGTTTACTCATTAATGCTCGTCCAACTGCAACCATCTGCTGTTGCCCTCCAGAAAGTGTTCCTGCATATTCATCTTTTTTATCTCTTAAAATTGGAAACTTTTCATAAACATACTCTAAATCATCTTTTATATTTTTATCTTTTCTACTATAAGC
>CAZIAJ010000233.1:0-3184 GCA_964537565.1 uncultured Sulfurospirillum sp. | reverse complement strand
GGATAAATAGCGTATTTTTAGATACTAATAAAAATACCGATTCTAATGTGATAATAAGAAAACTAAAAAAATCATGTGAAAAACCAAATGGTATAGGTGCTGTGACTTATGTTGATGGTTACTTTATAGAGGCTATAGTAAATGAACTATATGATAAGCTTGTAGAAAAAAAAGATGTTAATAGTGTTAGATATATAAAATCAAGTATAACATCTAGAATTGTTCTATCTCTTAAAGGGAAAAATAAAATAGATGCACTAAGCACTCCAAATAACATCTTAAAAAAGAAAAAAATGGCAGTAGGGCAAGAGAGCTTTGGTTATGACATAGTCAATGGCTTAATGTCTGTTCAAAAAAATAAAATTACAAAAACACTCAGAAAATCTGTCCAAAATATGGCACCTAAATTAAAAAAACTTATTGTGGATATAATAAAACAAAGAGAAAAAAACACAAATTTCAATTATCAAGAATTTTGCAAGGAATAAATAATGATAAAAAAAAGTATACTAATTCTACTATTTTTAACAATATCGCTTAACGCGAATATAGTAAGAATGAGAGCAGTTGAACAAGCTCCAACAAAACAAGAAGCTATTGAAAATGCACACTGGGTTATTTTTGAACAAGCTTTAGACAAAGTTATAGGAGCTAGTAGTTATGTTGGAAATATCAAAACTTCATTTAAAACAGATATGCAAAAAGACTTTATAGAGTTTCAAAAAACATACTTCAGAAGCCCAAAAACTAAATGTAACAATTTGGGAGAAAATGGATATGAGTGTTTAGTTTTAGCCAATCTTAATTTAGAACAAATCAAAGCAATTGTTGCAGATAAATCAACTAATACCACTACAATGGGTAAAAATAGTGTTCAAAATTTAGAAATTGTACTTATTGATGAAGTAAACAACGAACTTAGTAAAGATTTTATCTCAAACCTACAAGGTGCTGTCAATGACAATGGTAACTCTTTAAGAATTGAGAAAAAAGGTACTCAACTAGGTGCTAAAGGAAACAAGTGTAACAATATTCAAAGACAGTATGAGCAATACAAGAAAAAAGGTGCTTCTTATAAAAAAGCTCTTATTAAAATAGAAGAAAAATTAAATGAGTGTAAAAACAATAAAGATGTAAAATACTTATTTAAATTAACAAAGATAAAATTTAATACGCTAGGAAAAGATAGCTACAACAATATAACTGGTAATTTAATCTACAGAATCAATATGATAGATGTTCAAACAGGTAAAATAGACAATGCTATTCGTTCAGCAAATATAGAAGATTTTGCACCAAATAAAGAGAGCCTCAAATTTAGATTATATCAAAAAGCCGCAAATGTGGCTACAAGAGAGATTACAAATAATCTACTAAAAAGTATAAGACTAAATAGTAAAACAAAAAAAATAGCTAAAATAAAAAAATATGATTATTTCTATACCATCATTCTAAGTGGCATCACTTATGATTCTACAAATATAGATAAAATAAGGTTTATTAAACGTATTATTAAAACATATCATGCTAAAGCAAAAAGAAATACAAATGAAAGTAAAGATTATGAGCAGGTATATAACTTTGGAACAAATGAAGAAATTGATACTGAAGATTTGATTTTTGATATATATGAAAAAGCGAAGCAAGTATCTTATGCAGTTCAGATAGAAGACAAAGATAACAACGTAATAGTTGTAAAATTTCAATAAAAGAGGGAAAGATGAAAAAAATATATAGTCTATTAATAGTTATACTAATATCTACACTATTTACAGCTTGTTCAACAGATACAGGCCCAAAAATAACAAAAGTTCAAGAAACAGTTTACCCAAATGGAATAACAGTTTTTATAGATAACTCAGAAGTTAGAAAAAATATAAATATCTCTGATGCAAGAATCTCTTTTGCAAAAAATAAGAGACAGGTACAGTTTATAATAAACAATAGTACAAGTAAAACATATAACTTAATATTAGATTCTGAATGGTTCAATGAAAGAAATGTAAAAGTCTCTTCATATCCACGACCAAATAAAATACATTTAAGCCAACAAAGCTCAAAAAGAGTTATTTTAAATGCACCAAACTATAAAGCAAAAACTGTTTTAATAAAAGTCCAATGCAATACAAACTGTATTGAAAAATAATATACAATCACAAGCTTCTATTTTATAGCGCAAATAGAAGCTACTTTATTTTTTGCTGAATAATCAGTCCCATTATTATCAAAAAAAGACCTACTATAGTAGAAAAAAGTATCTCTTCCCCAACAAAAAAATAGATAAAAATCAAAGATAAAAATGGAGATAAAAAAATTAAGTTTGATATTTTTGATACACTTGATGTCAAATTTACAGCTTTTAACCAAAATACAAAAGTTATTCCCATTTCAAAAAAACCAATATAGATAACTCCAAAACTAGCTTTAAGACTAGGTAGATTTAATCCTCCCATAAAACATGCATATATACCAATCAAGATAACACCAAACAAAAAATTAGAAAATAAACCTACTGTAGCATCTACTTTAGATTTTGTATTTATTATCCAATATAATGCCCAAACAAATGTACTTATTAGAGCTAAAGTTACTCCAAACATATCTGAAAAATTTAAAGAGAATGGATTACCTTTGGTAGATATAATTAGTACCCCTAGATAACATATAATACCAGCTAAAACATCTCCTCGAGTAAGTCTATGTTTCAAAAAAACAACAGATAAATAAGTAAACATCAATGCCCAAGTATAATTAATCGCTTGAGCTTCTTGAGCTGGGAGTATATCATACGCACTAAACAAAATAAGATAGTATATAAAAGGGTTAATTCCCCCTAAAACGAGAATCAATAAAGGTTTTGTGAAGATATAAGTAAAAGCTTCACCAACTTTTTTTTGATTAATAAGAATAACTCCCAAAATAAAAAGAGAGCTCAAAGATGAGTAAAAAAGCAACTCTAAAGGTGTCATATAACCAAGAGTTATTTTAAAAGCTGTAGCAACAGTTGACCAAAAAAAGACCGCTATGAGCGCATATTTATATGCTTGAGCTTGTTCGGTTATACTCATCTGCTAGTTTCCTTTAATTACGCCTTTTAAAATACAAATAGTATATCATAAAATATTATTAGATATCTATTTAAATAAAAGTTATAATTATAAACAATATATGAATATGCTATAAT
>CAZIAJ010000232.1:0-3185 GCA_964537565.1 uncultured Sulfurospirillum sp. | reverse complement strand
CTTATATTGGACATAATCATATCTCCACCAAATGACCTATCAATAAGTATTATTGGTTTAATAGAATCAAATGTTTTTTTAAGCTCATAATACTCATGCTGAGTGGTTGTAACAAAGTCTGCTTTGCCAACACTAAATATATTAAATGCTTCTTCTAATGAAACTGTTGTGATAAGTTCTATACCCAAGCTATCAAGATATCCACTCTCTTTAGCATAAAAAAGAGGAGTATACCCTATCCATGAATTTGTGACTATCTTTAACTCTTCATGCTCTTTTGGGGAACAACCAAAAAATAAAAATAGACTAAAAAATATAGTTAAAAAACTTATTCTCATAAAACACCTTTAAGGTACTCTACTATTAAAACTTTTAAAGTATGATAAATTTAAGTATTTTCAACACTCATTCTATATGCCATAACTAAATTGAAACATAATTCACTAAGCATCATAAGTTCCCAATGCGAGATAATATCTAAAAATGGAAGCCCTTCCTCCAATGCTTCAAAATCTATATTGCATGTGAAACCATAGTTTACATCTGGTGAGCTAATCTCCGGTAGATCTTTTGCATAAATAAAGGTAAATAGTATATTTGTATCTCGTTTATGGCGACGAATTCTTTTTAGAGTTCCCGCATAATCTTTTTCACTTAGCATTATTTGCGCATGTATGTTGTGTGATAGTACATTTCTTACAAATGAGAGAAGATCAAAAAAATCTTCAAACTGCTCTTTAAAACGTATCTGCATAAAATCTCTAAATGGACTTTGAAGTCTTAAAGCCTCTACCATTGCCATACATATACCTCTAAAAGCATTAAACTCTACAAAATACTCAAAAAGAGTGATTTCTTCATTTTTATTGGCATCTATAAGTAACTCTTTTATAATATTTTCATTAAAATTGTATGTCTGAATATTATCAAATTTTCTCCTTACATGTAACTCTTTTTTTGACAAATCTTCTTTTTTTGATAAGTCACTAAAAAATTCTCCTACATGTAAAAAATAAAAATTTTGTTCAACAAGCAATAAAGCATCGTCTAAGAGGACACTATGTGGCATTTTATTTCCTGAAATATAGCTGCTTCACCCTCTTCACTTTTTGCATGGGGTGTCAACATATTGGCATTTTTATGTCCAGAATAGAGAAGCATACAGTCATTTCTAAGATTTTCATCAAGTTTTACCACATACTCACACTCATAAGTTCCATTAGATAGTTTTAAGTTATCTCCATCTTTTAAACCCAAAGAAGTTGGTATATGTAAAAATTGTTCCGTTTCAAACTGAGAGTTTAATGACTTGTTATACTTTGCACTTAAAAGATAAAAGCCCTCATCTAAATCTTCTTCACTGAAATCATCATCAAAATCATCAAAAAATTCAAACTTTCCACTATCAGTATAAAACTCTTTCTCATAAGGAATATTTTCATAAACTTTAGAGATATATTTTTCATCTTTTTCTACCGAGTTTGAGTTAAATATCTCATCGATATACTCTTTTTCACTCTTTAAATCTACTCCAAGTTTTTTACATAAATCATACTCACTAATACCAATGTCACTATCTACAATTTTTGGCATAAAACCTATGTACTCATGACCATAAGAGAGCTTCAAGTCATCTTTTTCTAAAAATGTTTTTGCTGGAATTATCAAATCTGCCATTTTTGAAGTTTCATTTTCATGTAAACCAAAATATACTACAAATTTGGCCTTTTCTAAGCCCTCTTTTACTTTTGGAGTACACGGCATTTGATTTACAGGATTTCCTCCTTGTATAAATACTAAATCATAATTTCCAAAATCTACTAAAGGCTTGCTAACTCTTTTTGACTTTATACTAAAAATAGACTTAAAACCAAAAGCACTATCAGCAATATAACCTACACCACAGCCTCTCTTTCCAAAAAGACCAAGCATAGCAACAAAAGAGTCAATTGCTCTTAAAACATTATGTCCAAAAGAGTATTTTTGAACTCCTAAACCAACCAAAAATGATACTCTTTTACCCTTTATCAAGGATAATATTTTATCAACTTCCAAACAAGATACACCACTTCTATTTTCTAGCATAACTATAGGTTTTGAGTTTACAAAGTCTATAAAATAATCAAAATTTTCACATCTATTTTTTATAAACTCTTCATCTTCCATTTGATTTATATATGCCATACGAGAAAGAAGCATAGCAAGATAAATATCTCCTCTTGGTTTTACTTCTACATGTAAATCTGCTCTTTTTGCAATATTTGTACTATATGGATCTATAACTATAACTGTTTTATTTTTTAAGGCTGGTAATACATGAGAGTTTGTTACGTCTGGATTTTGTCCCCATATAATCACTACTTCACTCTCATTTACTCGTTCAGGACTCCAAGATAGACTCTCTCCTCTTCCCTCTTTTATACCATAATCCCCAGCACCTTCACAAAGTGAGCCTTTAGCTATATCTGCACCATTTTGTGCAAAAAATAGTTTTGTAATACCTTGCATAACTCCAAGATTTCCACTACCTTTATGATATAACATTTTCTCACATAATTTCTCTTTTATAGTATCTACTGCTTTGTCTATGCTTATACTTTGCCCATAAAGAGTTGCTCCTTTTATACGAGGAAAGTTATGAAAATTGTTCATATTATGACAAAGATACCCTTTCGTAATTGGGTGAGATTTATCACCTTTGAGCTTTAAGTTTTTATCAACTTCTATACTACAACCATCAAAACAGTCAAGTGGGCAAGTAGTTTTTTTCATATTTATTTAAACTCTATCTTTAAAAGCTCAGAAAAACGTTTTGGTGCTGGTATAATTATCTCGGCTCTGTATGAAGATATATTTTGAGTATCTACAACACTCCATATTTTATCTACTTTATAGTTACTAACTTTACCATTTATATATAGCTTACTACTCTTAGCTTTATCAACATCCTCTTTAGAAAGATATATAGTAAGCTTGCCTTTAGATATATCATAAGCTTCTACCAAAGGTGTTCCTACATTTACAACATCACCTTGTGTTATATATATTTTATATATTAAAAAGCCTTTATTTATTTTTATACTCTTTTTTCTTATAGTATCCTCTAAAGTAGCTATTTTATAATCTAGGTCATTTATAGAAACTTTTAAATTTTCTAATGAATTTTCTAAACTTAATACTTGGTT
>CAZIAJ010000231.1:0-3186 GCA_964537565.1 uncultured Sulfurospirillum sp. | reverse complement strand
GGCTATGGCGCCACCTTGCCAAAATTTTATAATTTTTAGCGCTATTTTTTTGTGGTCTTTCGGCTTTATCTCATACAATTCATCAAAATTTTCCACAATACCTCGTCTACCTCCCTTTTTTCTAATTTTTAGTACTATTATTCTAATTTTTATCTCTCTTTATATACTTATATTGAAGAAGTTTTTACCTATAAAAAAACTCCTTTTAAACGTAAAGAATTTAGCAAATGAAAATTTTGATATAAATTTTAATATAAAAGGCAATGATGAAATAGCCGTACTAGCAAAAGAATTTAAAAAGAGTGTAAAAAAACTAAAAGAGTTAAAATTATCAAGAAATATATTTGTAAGAAACATAATGCATGAATTAAAAACACCTATAACTAAAGGCAAATTACTACTTGCTATACCAGATAACAAGCATACTAAAGAAGATTTAGAAAAAGTCTTTTATAGACTACAAAGTTTACTTGATGAGTTTACTCAAATAGAAAATTTTTTATCCATAAATAAACAAATAAACTCTAAAACATATTTTTTAGATGACTTAGTTGATAGTGCCATAGATATAAGTCTACATGAAGAAACAAGTATAAAAAAAGAGTATAAAAATATACGACTGAATGTTGATTTTAAACTTTTTATAATAGCACTCAAAAACCTAATAGACAACGGCATAAAATACTCAAAAACTAAAAGTGTAACTATTAAAAATGATAAAGACTCAATCCTTATTATCAATCAATCTAAAGCTTTAGATTACCCTTTAGAGAAATACTTTGAACCATCTTACGATGAAAAATCAAATAAACTCAAACTAGGGATTTACATAACAAACTATATATTAAAAGAAAACTCTTTTAAACTCACCTATAAGCATGAAAAAGATACCAATATATTTACTATCTCTCCATATTTTATACAATAGAATTTAGTGCTTAACATAACTCTTTTGTAACACATCACTCAGCTCTACATTACTAATATGTAACTCATCTAAAATATTATCTGTTTTTAACATATCAAATTTTTCTATAGCAACAACCAAGTCTAAAAGTTTACCTAGTTCACCTCTTCTTTCTAAAAGTGCTGCTCTTACATTGTCATCTACATTTATCTCTTCTAATATAATATCTATTGGTACTTTCAATAGGGCATCTACTAAAGATAAAATTCCAACAAATGCAGCTTCATGACTATCATAAGTAATACTTTTCATCTTTTTTGCTAATTCTGCCATAATTTTTGAACGGTTTTGAGCAAGTTCTAACATAGGATTTTTTATCATTTTTGCTTCACTCTCCATAGATTTCGAAAAAGCTATTAAAAGTAACCACTGCTTAAGTGGTTTTTTTCCAAGCATCATGACTACTTGCTGAATTGACTTTACATCATTCCTCAATCCTATATAACTTGAATTAATAAATCTTAACAGCTGTATTGTAAGCTCTACTTCAGTCTCAAGTTCATGCACTATTTCTTTCATTTCTGTATATTCACTATCCAATAAATTTACTAATTGAAATATTTTTTTATAAGCAGGATCTATTGATTCTTTTTGAACTATACTTGGCTTTGCAAAAAAATAACCTTGAAAAAGCTCACACCCATAAGCTTTGTACTTCTCAAACTCCTCTTGTGTCTCTACCTTTTCAGCTAATAACTTAAAACTATATTTTTTAAAACTTTCAAGATAGTTTTCTAAAGTATCTTTTTCAATTAGATTAACATCTAACTTAAGTACATCAATATATTGAAAAATAGGAGTGAATCTCTCTATAAAACCATCACTACAATGAACATCATCTATAGCTAAACGATAACCCATCTCTTTAAGTTTTTTAATACGCTCTATTGTTCTCTTATTGATATTTGTAGTTTCTAGTATTTCTAATACAAAAAGATTTTTAGGGATACTAAATACAATGGGGTCCAAAAGAAACTCTTCATCTATATTAACAAATGCCAAATTATCATCCACTAAAGAGTGCATACCAAAATGATTTAGTGCATTTACTAGGACTTTTGCAGTGGCTAAAAGTTCATCTTTAAAAATTGCTTTTAGTTTACCACCAGAATCTAGTGTTCTAAATAGAAGTTCATATCCATATATATCCCCACTTAAGTCGACTATTGGTTGTTTTGCAATATAAAATTCTTGTGCCATATCATTCCTCTATCCCACATCCAGCTATATTGTCTCATATATTATATTAAAATACAATATTTTATTATTTACACAGCTCTTGAAACCACTCTTCGTTTTGCTCTTGTCTTGTCTCTTTTGATTTATATAGATTTTTCAAAACTGATATTAGCTCTTCCTCACTCAAAAACTCTAATACTATTGGTTCCATAGGTGTTGCATTGGGATCTGACTCTATAAGCTTTGCAATCTCATCTATAATCTCTTTTTTTTCTAACATTTTATTCTTTCGTTTAAAAAATATTTGTAAAAGCTATTGTATAATAATTTCAGTAAATTTTAAAGGTAAAACAATGACAAAAAAACTAATTTTAGCAACTTCAATTTTAAGTACTTCTATGTTTGCAGCGACTGATGCACAGATAGAAAATTACTTTAAAGCTCAAATTCCAGTACCTACTGTAAAAGTAACTGTTACTTCAAGAATAGAAATAGCAGATATAAAAGGTATGGATTATGTTTCTCTTACTCTAAGTGATGGCAATCGTGTTCAAAAAGTTTCTATTTTTACTAGAGGAGATTTAATATTTCCAGATGTAATAAGCATTAAAGGTGGAAGTATAAAAGATAAACTAGATAAACAAAAACTTATAAAAGAACTATCTAATATATATAAGAAAGAGGATAAAGCCAATATCATTGTACTAGGAAATGACCCTAAAAAAGAGACTTTAGTAAAATTTACAGATCCAGAATGTCCATTTTGTAGAAAAGAAGTAGCACAAATAGAAGAAAAACTTAAAAAATATAACTTAAAATATATTTTTACTCCTGTTCACGATAGAAGCTCACTAGAAAAATCTATACTTATATATAAACAGACAAGCAAAGCAAAAACACTAGAAGATAAAATAAAAATTCTCAAAAAATACTATAATGGAGATGTAGACCAAAAAGTAACAGATCAAGAAGTATCAAGAGTAGAAAAAACAAGAAAAAAATACTTTGCAGCTGGACTTAAAGGGGTACCTCTTTACGTC
>CAZIAJ010000230.1:0-3197 GCA_964537565.1 uncultured Sulfurospirillum sp. | reverse complement strand
TTATTGATGTAAAAAAGAACTATACACCAATGAATATAAAAGAACTTATGAAGCTGAAAAAGCCTCATACTGTAAGAATGTTAGCCTTGCTAAACAGAATAGATACTTATAAAGATAAAGATAATAATCCAATACCAAAACGGAAGAAAATGAGACTTGAGGAACTTAATGCTTTTTTTGGAACCAACTACAGAACTTGGAATAAAATTGAAGAAAAAATTATAAATCCTGTTAAAGAAGAACTTGATGCACACGCAACTAAAAGCTTTCTCTATGAACCGAATTATGAAGTATTAGGTAGAGGTCGTCCTAGTTTTAAAGATGTAACAATAGATTTGATAGATAATAGTCCGAGACTATTTTAATAACATAAGGAGTACACAATGAGTAAAGATTTACATAGTAGAGCCGTAGAAAATGGAAGTGATGATCCAGATGGTTGGGTTAAAACAGCATTTAATGAGATTTTAGGAACTATTTATTATTCAGGAATAAAAGAAAAGGAATTAGATGAATTAATAGAAAAAATGGCTTCAATTATATTTGAAAAGTTAGATATTAAAGAAGATGAATTAGACTGGCAACAGGTGGAAAGTTGGCATCATAAAGAAGTCTATAATTTTACTAGCTATGATTATTATCTTAACTTCGAAGAAGCAAAAAAAATTATTTCTAAATCTAAAATATCAGGAGATTATGATTGGGAAGATATATCAAGCAATGCTATGGATATTTCAAAGATAAATGAAAAAATACTAAAAACATTTGAGGAATATATTGATGATTACAATGATACAGATAAAGAAACACTTTACAGTCTAATTGAAAAAGGCATATATATTAATCTTAAAAAGCAAAAAACTATATAGTAAAATATATAGTTTTTGCTCTTAAATTGAGCATAATAAAATAACAAAAGCTTGCGACTTATTTTATTATGCTACAATTTCATAAGAGCTTTTTTAGCCTTATGTATAAACTCACTACACATAAGCTAAATCCTGCGGAGTTTATCTTATGTATATTGAGTCCTGCGGAGCTTAAGAGCCAGAGCAAAAAGTAAAGGAAAAAAAATGAAATTATCACTAAGAGCTCAGAAGTTGACAAGCTCAAATTCAGGCGCAAGTTCTCAGCATAATGACAGAACTACTTTTGCACAAAGTGTTGATTCTGAAAAATCTAAAAATAATTATCACTATAAATCTGAACATTTTCAAGACACAACAGAAAAACTTTGGCAGTATATAAAATCAGATTTCGTACAAAAAAAAGAGTTAAAGCTAATTGCTAAAAATAAAAGATTTTTAAAAAGAAATTCTACAAAAACTACAAAAGATAAAAACGGGGAAAAAAATACAACACAAGTTGAAACTTCAATCGCAAGAGAATTTTTGATTCAGATCGGCAATGAAAATAAACATTTAACAAATTCAAAATCTCTCAAAGCTTATAAAAAAATCATGGAAGAAATAGCAAAAAGATATAAGCTCACAATTTTACAAGCAGATTTTCATGCAGATGAAAAAGTGCCCCATCTGCATTTTATAGCAACCACTTATGATTTTAGTACAGGTGAATTTTCAAAAGAATTTAATAAACCAAACTCTTATGAAAAAATGCAAAAAGATATATTTAAATTTGTGCAAAAAGAATTGAAAATTGAATTAGAGGGCTACGAAAAAAAGACCTGCATAGAAGCAGACTATATCGCACCAGCTGTATATCGTAAAAATAAACCCCTGTTAGAAAAAGCAAAAGAATATTGCAAAAAAAATGCAGAACTAGCAGCAGCTGGAGAGCAAAAAGTCTACACAAAAGAAGACTATCAGGCTATTAACAAGCTTAAAAAAGCCCTTAACAAGGACACTTTACAAGAGATATACAAAGAGTATTTGAAACTTCAAAAAGAGTTACTTGAGAAAGAAAAAGAGGTTTTTGCGCCGGCGGAAAAGTACAAAACAAAAGCCGGTAAGCCTGTTAAAAATGTCGATGTGCTCAAACATCTTGAAAAAAAGCTCTCAGAGGCTCAAGAAAGCATTAAAGCACTAAAAGCAAGCAATGACACTCTAAAAAGTGATTTAAAGCGTTCTGAGCAAGATATGAGCGTTTTAAGCACTAAAAATAAAAGCTTATCAACTGCAAACAGCTCACTTAAAGCAGAAATATCCGAAAAAGACAAAACAATCTCATTTTTAAAAGAGAAGAGCGCAGCGACAGAGAGTGGCGAAGTGGTACAACTGAAAGAGAAAGTGCAAGAGCTTTTAAAAGAGAACAGAGAGCTTAAAAAAGAAGTGTCATATCTCAGATCTATGCACGAGAAAAATACGCAACAAGATGATGAGTATGAAAAATTATTGAATGAATCTAGTGATGCTCGTGAAGAAGATTTTGATGAACTTCTTAAAAAACTAGAACAAAAAGAGAGTCAAAATCCTCGAGAAAATTAGAGTTTTTTTTGCCCTTTATTATTAAAACTCTTATTAAGAGTAGTTATAGGTATGTGAATAACTCTAGGTACTTTAATTCGACAGACACCTACCGCACGGCATTTGAGGCACTTTTAAAAAAAGCCAAAAATCGGTATTAAAGATACCAAAAGTCTCGAATAAAAGTACCAAAAGTCTCGAATAAAAGTACCAATTGGCTTATTTAGATACCTATTTTACCAAAAGGTACTTTTAATATTAAATACCCTATAATGTACTTAGGTACTAAAAATAAAACAAAGGGGTATTTAATGATACCGACAAAACAAAATACAAAGAAGTTTCTAGCTGAAAAACGAGCTGAAAAGAAAAAGCCAAAGGTGCACCAAAAGATTGCAAATACTTTTATTGAGAATGCTATTGCAGATAGCAATTTAAATGCTTTAAAAACAATCTATTACCTATCAACCGTACTGGAAACAGTTGATATGAAAAATATGAAAGATGAAAAGATATTAGGTCTTCGTATTGATAAAAGAGATATGCTTAAATTTATGGATACGACAGCTCCCACACTTGTAAAAACAACAAAAGCAATGCAGAAGACAAGTATCACATTTTACGATGATGACGGTGTTATTGAAGGTATGAGCTTATTACCCAGATATAGATTAGTTCCAAATAGAAACATAGTAGAGTTTGATTTATATGTTCGTGTTGCAAGAATGATTATTGATGTAAAAAAGAACTATACACCAATGAATATAAAAG
>CAZIAJ010000229.1:0-3237 GCA_964537565.1 uncultured Sulfurospirillum sp. | reverse complement strand
TTATAATTGATGATAGTATGATACGAAATACACTTCAAACTGATGTTAATGAATCATTAGACTTATTTACCATAAAATTAGTTATGTATGTTGTATTGCTTGGTATTTTGCCATCTATATTGGTATATAAAGCAAAAGTTGAGTATAAAACGTTCGGTAAAGAGATATTTTCAAAAATTAAAACGATAGTTTTAGCAATACTCATTATGGTTATTGTTGTTTTTTCATTTAGTAAATTTTATACCTCATTTTTCAGAGAAAATAAACCTTTACGTTTTTATACAAATCCTACTTATTGGATATATAGTATAGGAAAGTATATATATAAAACTTATAATAATGGACCAATAGTTGTAAAAGCAATAGGATTAGATGCAACAATAGATAATAGTAACTCTAAAAGAAAAATAGTTATTATGGTTGTAGGTGAAGCTGCAAGAGCAGAGCGGTTTTCACTCAATGGTTATAATAAACAGACAAATCCACTTTTAGAACAAGAAAATATTATAAACTTTTCAAATATGTATTCATGTGGTACTTCTACAGCACATAGTGTCCCTTGTATGTTTTCTATTTATGATAGAAAGGATTATAGTTATAAAAAAGGTGTAAGTACACAAAATGTTATTGACGTAATCAATAGAACAAAAAAAGTAGATATTTTATGGAGAGATAATAATTCAGACTCTAAAGGTGTGGCTTTAAGAGTTGATTATGAGGATTATAGAACACCAAAAAACAATACTATGTGTGAGGGTGAATGTAGAGATGAAGGAATGCTTGTCGGTTTAGATGAGAGAATTAAAAATGCAAAAGGAAAAGATGTTTTAATAGTACTACATCAAATGGGAAATCATGGTCCTGCATACTATAAAAGATACCCTAAGGAGTTTGAAAAGTTTACTCCAGTTTGTAAAACAAATCAGATAGAACAGTGTACGCAAGAAGAGGTTAGTAATGCGTATGATAATGCTATTCTTTATACAGATTATTTTTTAGCAAAAGTGATAGAATTTTTAAAACCATATTCAAAAGATAGTGATACAGCTATGATATATATGAGTGATCATGGAGAAAGTTTAGGGGAGGGTGGTGTTTATCTGCATGGCCTTCCTTATTTTATGGCTCCAGATGCTCAAAAACATATAGGCTCAGTTATGTGGTTTGGAAATGATGACATAGTGAAATCTAATGTATTAAAATCATATAGTTCTAAAGGATTTTCACAAGACAATCTTTTTAGTACACTTCTTGGTATATTTAATGTAAAGACAAAAGCTTATAAGCCACAGATGGATATATTGAAAAAGGCAAAACCGTGAGAAATCAACCAAAATATAATTTTATAAAAAATACAACATATGCATTAAAAGGGCTAAAAGATATAATTTTACATGAGAGTTCATTTAAGATAGAGCTTATAATATGTTTAGGATTGATACCTTTTATAATTTTTGTAGAGGTGACATTAGTAGAGAAGCTTTTTCTTTTTATAACAATGATAGGGGTTTTAATTGCAGAAGCTATTAATAGTGCGATTGAAAGAGTTGTTGATTTAGTAACACTAGAACACCATCCTATGGCAGGACGTGCTAAGGATGTTGGTAGTAGTATAGTATTTTTGAGTATAGGATTGAGTGTAGTTGTCTGGGGAGTAATTTTAATAAAAAATTTTACTTAAGTAGAGGCCAGTTGCTGGTATAACATTAGTTGAGTGTTTTTTATCTTTAGTTAATTGCTCTTTTAGTTGTGTAGATGTTAATTTGTCATTCATAACTTCAAGTGCAAAACCACACATCATTCTTATTTGGCTCCTTAAAAATGAGTTTCCTAAAAAGTATATTATGGTTATGTTTTTATGTTTATATGTCCCTGCTTTAAAAATTTCTCTTATGTCTGAAGAAGTTTCACTTCCTTGTTTTTTAAAGTTTGTAAAATCATGAATTCCTATAAAATATTTTACAATTAAATTAAGTTTTTCTATATCTATATTATCTACATGTAGAGCATAGTTAGATAAAAAAGGTTGATACTCCCCGCTATATAAAGCATATCTATATAAACGTTTTTTAGCACTAAATCTTGCATGAAAATTTTTCTTTACTAATTCTATTTTTTTGATGTAAATATGAGGTTTAATTAAACGGTTTAGTTCCTTTTTTAGCTTTTCTATATTACTCCAAAATTTTGGTATATCAAAGTGAATTACTTGTGAAGTAGCATGTACACCTGTATCTGTTCTACCACTTCCTATTAAGTTAGCATTTATATTTAAATTTTTAAGCTCTTTTGTAATAACTCCTGCAACAGTTATAACTTTTTGTCTGTTATTTTGTATTTGAAAGCCATTAAACATACTTCCATCATAACTAATTGTTATTTTTACTCTCATTAATATCTCAATAGTATCTTTCTTCTGTAAAACATATAGGATGTTATAATACTAATAAAAAAGACTCCTGTAACAGCAAAAAGACTTGCATACTTAATTAGTATAATCCCAGGTGTAAGATAACCAAAAATAACTGCTACCATAGATAAGTAAATACCTCCTTTTTCATATCTATACGTTACAATTCCAATGCTAATAGCAAATAAAACTGTAGCAATAGGAAAAAGAGCAATAAGAAGAAAAAATGCTAAATCATAAGCTCTTTTTTTGTTTTTTAAAGCTTTTTTCCAATAAGAAACTATGCTTATGACTTCACTTATATTATCCTTTTGCTCTGTTTTTAGATACATTTTTTGAAAGTCTACTTGTTCTATTTTCTTTTTAGTGATTTCAAAAGCTTTACCTTTATCTAATTCTAGCTTTAATACACCATTGTTATTATGAATGTTAGCACTTTTAGCTGTTATGATTTTTTCTGTATGTTCTTTTGTTTTTTGTTGGTACATTACAATACCACTATATTTATCTTTTTTATCACTTTTATCTATATAGACTAACCAATCAGAGAACTTTTGCCCAAATTCTGTTGCTTTTATATTAAACTTTGCTTCTGCTCGTTTATAATCTAAAAAGTTTGTGTTTAGCTGTTTTGCTATTGGTATTAAAACTAAAATATTTATTATCAAAAGTAGAGATAATAGTGCAGAAACTGTTATAAAAAGACGAGATATTTTTTTGGGCATATATCCAAGAGTAAAAAGAACTATAGTCTCATTCTCTTTTGATAAATTAAATAAAGATATACATAAAGCAATAAAAAAAGTAATAGGAAGAGTGTATATAAG
>CAZIAJ010000228.1:0-3249 GCA_964537565.1 uncultured Sulfurospirillum sp. | reverse complement strand
GTTATAGAGAGTTTGAATTAAAATTATAAATGGAGAGAAGATTTAATGTTAAAAGAGAAAATTAAAAATAGACAAAGTGGTATACTCCTTTATGGGCTTACTCCTCCAAAGGCTAAAAATTCACAAGAAGAGTTGAAAGTTATAGCCGCAAAACATATAAATAGAATAAAAAAATTAGATATAGATGGACTTATACTATATGATATACAAGATGAGTCAGATAGAACAGATTTAGAAAGACCATTTCCATTTATAGAGACTGTTGACCCATGTGATTATGCTAAAAATTATCTTGATGCACCTTTACATGTCCCTGTTATCATATATAGAGCTGTTGGTAAATATGATAAATTGGAATTTACTAAATGGATTGAAGACAGAAAAGGTAGAGATTTTTTCTCAGTTTTTGTTGGTGCTGCTAGTAAAGAGACCAAAGTCACTATTGGTATAAAAGAGGCTTATAAAATCAAAAAAGATACCAATGATGATATGATTATAGGTGGAATTACAATACCTGAAAGACACAAAGTAAAACAAGATGAACATATAAGAGTTTTTGAAAAAATAGATAATGGGTGTGAATTTTTTGTAACACAATGTGTATATGATTTGATGGGAGCTAAACGCTTTTTGGATGATTATGTGGATTATGCAAAAAAGCATAATAAAAAAATGGTACCCATTATCTTTACTATCACACCTTGTGGCTCTTCTAAAACTCTTGATTTTATGAAATGGCTTGGTATAAATATCCCAAAACATTTAGAAGATAGGCTAAAAAACTCTGAAAATATCTTAGAAGAGTCAGTTTTATTAAGCCGGGATATATTTGAAATTCTCTATTTTTATGCTAAAGGTAAAGGTATACCAATTGGATGTAATATTGAGAGTGTAGCTATAAGAAAAGAGGAGATAGATGCTTCTATAGAGCTATTACATGATATTCAAAAAATAATGGATAGATAAAAATATATCCAAAGGATTTTAATTTGCACAATATAGTACTATGTACATTCAATGCACGATATACTCATACCTCTATAGGCCTGAGATATCTGTATGCCAATCTTAAAGAGTTACAATCAAAAGCCATTATAAAAGAGTTTGTTATAAACTCACAAGTTGCAGATGCAGTTGAAGTAGTTATAAAAGAAAATCCAAAAATTGTTGGTGTTGGAGCGTATATCTGGAATGCCAATGAAGTAGGGGAGTTTATAGAAATTCTCAAAAAAGTTGCTCCTCATATAACCATAGTAGCTGGTGGTCCTGAAGCTAGTTACTTTCCTCATAGAGTTGATTTTAGTAAGGCTGATTACTTTGTGCAAGGAGAGGGCGATGTCGCCTTTTATGAGCTTTGTAAAGCTATTTTTGATGGTAATGCTCCAAAGAAAAAAATCATAAAGGCTGATATTGTAGATTTGAGTGAGATTGAGCTTCCTTACAAATACTATAGTGACAATGATGTTGCAAATCGACAATGCTACGTTGAAGCAAGTCGTGGATGTCCATACTCTTGTGAATTTTGTTTATCTTCACTAGATAAAAAAGTACGTAAAATTGATACTGATATTTTTCTAAAAGAGATGGAGATACTCTGGGATAGAGGTGTAAGAAGTTTTAAATTTATAGATAGAACTTTCAATCAAGGTATCAATACTGCAAACAAACTTATGGACTTTTTTCTATCAAAAGAGCCTCCATATTTTATACACTTTGAAGTTATACCAGATAATTTTCCTAGCTCTATTAAAAGGAGAATTAAAGAGTTTCCACCAGCTTCATTGCAACTTGAAGTTGGTATACAAACTCTTGATACAGAGATTTCTAAAAATATCTATAGAAAATTAAATATAGAAAAAATCAGAGAAAACCTAAAGTTTTTAGAAAACGAAACAAAAGCACATTTACATGTAGACCTTATTATAGGCTTGCCAGGAGAGAGTTTAGAGCAATTTGGTAGAAATTTAGATCTGTTATACTCTATGACAAAGTGTGAAATCCAACTTGGAATTCTTAAAAAGCTTTCAGGAACAACACTAAATCGCCATGATGAAATACATGGTATGGTTTATTCAGATAGACCACCTTATGATATACTCCAAAATGATTTGATTTCTTATGAAATGATGCAGAAAATGAAAAGATTTACTAGATTTTGGGATATGGTTTATAACAGTGGAAATTTTAAAAAATCATCTACATATCTTTGGCGTGATGGTAAGGTATATGATGGTTTTTTTGCTTTTAGTGAGTGGATATACTCTCAAACACAATCAACTTGGCAGATTTCACTTGATCGTCTTGCTCACCTTGTTTACAAATACGTTATAGATATTTTACATGTTGATGAAAAAGAGTTTAAACAAATCATGACAGATGATGTTATGGTTGTTCGTGGAAGAAAATTACCAAAGTTTTTAAGAGTTGAGATAGAAAATAAAAAAACAAGAAAAGAAGAGGCGAAGATTTTTAATAAAAGACAGTTAAAGCACTTTTCTTAAAATTTATTTTTTTCTTACATAAATATGAATAACAGATGAATCACTATATTTTTTTCTTTCATCAATTTCTAAATAGTCTAAGGATTTAATCAATTTACCATATTTACTATAACCGTAAGTCCTTGGGTCAAAAGAAGGGCTATTTTTATTGATATAAGATACAACTTGAGATAGGCTTGCCCAATCATCTTCTGATGAAGTAGCATTTACAGCCTTCATTATTATGTTTTTTAGTTTTGTTTCTTTACTTTTATCTATTTTAATATTTTCTCTTTTTCTTAAGTTTTCAGTAAATACAAACTTATCACAAGCAGATGTAAAAGAGTCTGGAGTTTTTTCCTCCCCAAAACCATAAACAACTAAACCAGCTTCTCTAATCCTTGTTGCTAGCCTTGTAAAGTCACTATCGGAAGAAACTATACAAAATCCATCAAGGTGATTTTCGTGAAGTATGTCCATAGCATCAATTATCAAAGATGAATCTGTTGAGTTTTTTCCAGTGGTATAAGAAAATTGTTGCATAGGTTGTATAGCATGACCATGAAGGTGTTCTTTCCAGCCTTTTAGATTTGTAGTAGTCCAATCCCCATACGCTCTTTTTATACTAGCAATACCAAATTTTGATATCTCCTCCAATAACTCAGCTATTATTGATGCTTGAGCATTATCGGCATCTATAAGTACAGCTAATTTATCATTTTGTTTTTCTGACATTTAATTTCCTTTTATCTATGTAACAGTATTATAC
>CAZIAJ010000227.1:0-3286 GCA_964537565.1 uncultured Sulfurospirillum sp. | reverse complement strand
GGAAATCTAAAATTTTAGACTACTAACATCCACATCTTTTCCTCTTCTATTTTCCTTACAAAACTCTACTATTTTACCATGAAATCTAGCATAAATAAGATTTAAAGAAATCTCTTTTTCATAAAGCTTATATATTTTATCTATATTAGACTCAATACCACTTACTAACCACTCTTGAAGTTCACTATAGTTCTCAAACTCATATCCAAGTTTTTGCACAAGTCTATTTGTATAACTATCAACTACCATAACTTCTTGTTTACAAGCATAACAAAGTATACTATCTCTACTCTCTTCACCTATACCTTTTTGTAAAATTAGCCAATCTTTACTCACATTTAAACAAAACACTTCAAAACTTTCATACTCTTTTAAAATATTTTGACAAAGTTTTTTGAGATTTTTTGCTTTTGTATTATAAAAGCCACTTGGTTTTATAAGTATAGCAAGCTCCTTAACATCCATAGTTGCAATAGCTTCTAAATTGAGTAGGCTTTTTTCTCTTAGATTTGTTAAACTCTTTTCAACTTTTTCCCACTTGGTTTGTTGAGTAAGAATAGTTCCAACAATAACTTCAAAAGTACCACTATTTGGCCACCAAAACTCTTCTCTCTCTTCTTTAATATAACCTTGTTCTTTCAATGCTTTTAATAATTCAAAACTATCCATTTTTCACCTTTGTTCTTAAATGTGCTAAAACAGTATCTATCACATCATCATCATCTTTACTTCTTGATTTTAGATAGTTTTTTTGCTCATTTTTATCTTTTAATGTTATATTTTGTCCAAAATTTGAGATTGAAACTATACCCGTGTGAGTTGCCAAAATCTTAATAGTAATAACATCTAAGAATTGTTTAGTATAAATATCAAGTTTTCCAAATCTATCTACCATCTCTTCTTCCATATCAAGCACATCTCTCACACTCTCACAGCGACTCAAACGGCGATATAACTCTAATCTAACTCTATCTTCACTTACACAATCACTACTTATAAAAGCATTTATAGAGAGCTTTATCTCTACCTCTTTTTTCTTTATAGGAGTGTTATTTAATAAGGTATTTATGGCATCTTCAAGCATTTTTAAATAAAGTGAATATCCTATATTTTTTATATGTCCACTTTGAGCTTCACCAATTAGATTTCCACCACCTCTTATCTCTAAGTCATGGTATGCTAAAACTGAACCACTTCCTAAAAATGAGTTAGCTTCAAGGGCTATGAGTCTTTTTTTAGCCTGTTCTGTCAATTTTGATTTATCCTTTACCAAAAAGTAACAATACCCTTGACGTTTCCCACGACCAACTCTTCCTCTCATTTGATGTAAATCTGCAATGCCAAAATTATCACTTCCATCAATAATGATTGTATTTACATTAGGTATATGTATACCTGACTCTATAATAGAAGTTGAAAGAAGTAAATCATACTCTTTGTTTTCAAAAGCTATCATCTCTTTTTCTGTTAAAATTGCACTTATTTTGGAGTGTAATACTAAAATTTTAAGATTAGGGAGCAATTTTTGTAACTCTTTTTTCTTATTTTCTATACTTGCGATACGATTATGCACAAAAAAGATCTGACCTCCACGTCTCAACTCTCTTGTTATTGCCTCTTTTAAAGACTTCTCTTCGTACTCCTTTACAAATGTACGTATATCTTCTCTTTCATTTGGAGGAGTTAAGATTTGAGAATACTGTTTTATAGAGCTTAGTGCCATATTTAGACTTCTAGGAATTGGCGTTGCACTCATACTCAATATATGTACATCTTCTCTCATCTGTTTTAATTTTTCTTTTTGTTTTACACCAAATTTATGCTCTTCATCAAGAACTATCAAAGCTGGATTATTAAGCTCTACACTTAAAAGGGAGTGCGTTCCTACACATATCTTTAATTCTCCACTTTTTAAATCAGCTAAAATCTTACTTTTTGTTTTTGTTGAAGTAAATCTATCAAGTTTTTCTACTCGTATACCGTACTTATTAAATCTCTCGTATAGTGATTTAAAATGTTGTGAACTCAAAAGTGTAGTTGGAGCCAATAAAATACTTTGATAGCCATTTATAGCACATAAAAACATAGCATTCATAGCAACTTCTGTTTTTCCAAATCCGACGTCACCACTTAAAAGTCTATCCATCATCTTTGAGCTTTTTAAATCTGCAAAAATTTCATCTATAGATTTTTTTTGGTCATCTGTATATTCAAACCCAGCATCTCTTTGAAAATCTCTTATTTTTGCTTGTTGATGTAGTGTTATAGCCTCTACCATCTCTCTTTTCGCTGCAACTGCTATAATTTCACTTGCTATTTCTAAAAGTTTTTCTCTTGTTTTTGCTTTTAGTTTAGAAAAACTCCCTTTTCCTAACTTATCTACAACTGCTAAATGACCACCATCACTTATATATCTATCAATTACATCAAGATTTTCAACTGGTAAAAGAAGTCTATCATCACCTTGATACTCAACTACAACAAAATCTCTTGTACTACCCAAAACTGTTGTATTTTGTAAACCTTTAAACAGTCCTACTCCATAATTTTCATGAACAACTAAATCACCAACTTTTAACTCATCGAGTATTATTGAAGCTTTTTTTCTTCTACTTTTTTTTGACTGTTTATTTAATGATATAATAAGTTCATCAGAGCCTATAATATTTACTATAAGTTCACTCTGTTTAAAACCAAAACTTACATTAATCTCTTCTTGTCTTAAAAGTAATTCACTCTTTGCTAATAACGTTATTTTTTTATTTTTATGAAAATTTAAAAATGTATTAGTTACACTTATATCGAGAGATTTAAACTCTTTTGCAGCTGGAATTACCTCTAATGAGTTCAATTTTTCACTACCGTCTTTATCAAAAAACCCAAGCTCAGATATATCATCTTCGAGTGAATGCATTAGTTTAATATCAAACTCTTCAAAATAGTCTGCACAAACATCTTTAAGTGCCCAAAGTCCTAAAGAGTGGATATCTTTTACAAAACTATCACTCTGTATAAGCTCTATTTTTTCGTTTAGTTCATCAAACTCTTCACTATTGAGTGAAAACAAAGCAGGAACTATTTCAAATCCCTCTAACTCGTCTTTTTTACTCTTTTGTGTTTCACACTCAAAATAGCGAATACTCTCAATTTCATCATCAAAAAGAGATATTCTAATAGCAAGTTCAGAGTTGATTGGAAAAATATCTATAATATCTCCACGAAAAGAAATTTCTCCTTGAGATTCAACTACATCAACTATACTATATCCCCAATTTAACATACTATT
>CAZIAJ010000226.1:0-3332 GCA_964537565.1 uncultured Sulfurospirillum sp. | reverse complement strand
ATATAAGAGCATACAACAAGTTTTACTTCATGTTTTAATATACTTTTTTCTTCATCATTATCCATATTGTTTTTTAGAGCTATAACTAAGCCCTTAAGCCTGTTTTTTAAAATACCTAATTCATATTTAGGTGTGATAAGACGGATATAACTTATATGGTCATTATAAAAATCTTCATTTGTATAAGTGGATGAATTTATACCAAGGTTTGTAGGTATAAAAAGATAAATATTGATACTATAATCTATCTTTTTTTTCTGTGTATTTGCGAGGTATCCAGCCCTAATTTCAAATTGATTAGGGCTAGTTATTTTAATAAACTCTTTTTTATTCATTTCTCATTGCTTTTATTCTTTCTCTTTTATCTTTAAAATGAGCCAATAAAGGTTGAACTAATAATACCATAATTATTATCCAAAGAACTTTTGCAGTTATAGAGTGAAAAAATATTGAACTATCTCCAGAGGATATAGTTAGTGCTTGAGTGAAACCATTTTCTGCGATTGGACCTAATATCATTCCTAATATAATAGCACTTAAAGAAAAACCAAGTTTATCTAAGAAAAAGCCACTAAAAGCAAATATAAGCATAAGCCATACGTCAAACATTGAATTATTCATAGAGTAAGAACCTACTATTGCAAAAACACTGATAGCAGCTACTAAAATAGAAATTGGTATTTTTGAAATTTTTGCAAAATATGGAGCAAAAAATAGTCCAACAATTAAAAAGATAAAATTTGCTATGAACAGTGAAAGTATAAAACCATAAGTTATAATACCATGCTTAGTAAACAATTCTGGACCAGGTATAAGCCCTTGAATCATCAATCCTCCCATAAGTGCAGCAGAAACTGTGTTACCAGGAACTCCTAAAGTAAGAAGTGGTACTAAAGATCCTCCAACACAAGCATTATTACCAGCTTCTGCAGCTGCAATCCCTTCAGGATTACCTTTTCCAAATAATTCTTTTATTTTAGACTTTGCTTTTGCCATATTATATGATAAAAATGCAGCAATTGTTGCACCTTCACCAGGAATAATACCAACTATTGTACCAGCTCCCGTTCCAAGTGCTATAAAGGGCCATATACCTTTAGGCATCTTATCTCTCTTAATTGTTCTAATATCGACTTCACCACTAGATATACTTTTTTCACTTGTTAATGCTAACATTTGAGTAATTGAAAACATACCTATAAGTGCTGGCATAAAAGATACACCTTCATATAAATCAATCATACCAAAATCATATCTTGTCATACCTGTCATTGGGTCAGTTCCAATTAAAGCTATTAAAAGCCCTATTAAACCAGATATAATACCACGTATAAGCCCTCCACTTGCAACAGAAACTACACCTGTTAATCCCATAATAGCAAGTAAAAAATACTCAGCAGGTCCAAATTTAAGTGCAAAATCAGCAAGGATTGGAGCAATTGCTAGTAAAACTATAACAGAAAATGTACCACCAATAAAACTAGCAACAACAGATACTTTAAGCGCTAAACCACCTTTCCCTTGTTTTGTAAGAGGATAACCTTCTATTGCTGTTGCTGCTGCTGCTGGTGTTCCTGGAGTTGAAAGAAGTATAGCAGGGATTGAACCACCATACATTGCCCCTGCATAAACGCCACCCATGATAGAAAGACCAATTAATGGTGTAAAAGAGAATGTTATGGGTATAAGTAATGCAACAGCCATGGTAGCAGTAAGGCCTGGCATACCACCAATGACTATACCAGAAATTGTTCCAATAAATATGGCAAATAATACATCATAAGCTAAAACAGCTTGTAAAGCATCTAATATAATCATTATTCAACTCCTTCAAAAATAGTTGCCTCTGGAAGCAGTATCTCAAATCCTACTTGAAATAGTAGATAAACGAACAATGTAATCCCAATGGAAATTATGAGTGATTTAAGCATATTTTTATAACCCATAATTCTCATTGTTATTGGCAAAAATATAAGTGTAGCAACAATAAATCCTATATATTCCATAATCCATACATAACCAACCAAAGATATTATAAGTAATATAAACTTAGTAGGATTTTTTGTAAACTCTATCATTGAAGAACTTGAGATAATACTTGTAATAAGCTCTATTACACCAGCAATCCCTAGAATGATAGCTAAAGTATTTACATACATTTTTGTACTATCAGTTGAAGCTTGGCTTACAGCTTGATTTACAGTATCAGCACTACCATATAGTAGTGCTGCTAATACTATAAAAAATATACTGATTATTATTTCTATATATTTTCTATTAAACATTTATTTTACCAAGGTGTCTTATCAAAGACTTTTTGAGTATCTGATTGAAGACCCTTTAAATAACTTTTATATTCAGTACCTGAACGAGGATTTAAAAAGATAAAACTTTTTGCAGCTTTTTCTTTAAATCCAGCATCATTCATAACTTTTGTATAAAGTGCACTAATTTTATCTGCAATCTCTTTTTTGACTTCTTTACGTATAACCATACCTCTTGTTGCAGTCATAAGAACATTATAGTTTTGCTCTATAGAAGTAGGTATATCTTGTGCAACATCTGCTCTAACTTTGTCTAATATAGCAATTATTCTTACCTTGCCTGCTTTATGATTTGCTAACATTTGAGATAAATTCATAAATGCTACTTCAACATGATTACCAAGAATTGCAGTTTTTTGTTCGGTTGAGCCTTTTGTTGGTAAAAGATTAAACTTTACACCAGTTTTTGCTTCAAACTGCTTAGCAGCTAAAAAATCATCACTACCTATTCCATTAACAGCAGCTGTAATTTTTTTAGCTTTTGCTGCTTTTACTAAATCATCTAAATTTTTAATTGAACTTGATGAATTTACAACAACAATACCAGGGTCTTGTGCTATATTGCCAACAATATTAAAACTATCAAGAGTATATTTTGCTTTACCAGAAACTATATGAGCTACAAATTGAGGCGTAAACATAAGGCCGATAGTATACCCATCTGCTTTTTGTCTTTGCTCATATGAAAAACCTATAAGTCCACCAGCACCTGGCTTATTTACAACTATAAAATCAGCACCTTTCCAATAATGCTTTGCAGTATCTATAAAGAGTCTTGCTGTAGTATCAGTTGACCCTCCTGCTTTCGATGGAACAACTAACTTAATAGTTTTACTAGGGTATGCTGCCATACTACTTGTTACTACAATTGCACATAGTGCTAGTGTTGAAAGAATTTGTCTCATTTTTTCTCCTTTTAAAATTTGAGTTAAGTTAGATTAATATATAAAAATAAAAAAAAAATCAAATTTTATATTTATTTATAGTTTTTTTTTGATATAGTACAAT
>CAZIAJ010000225.1:0-3368 GCA_964537565.1 uncultured Sulfurospirillum sp. | reverse complement strand
GTATAAATTATCTTGATAATAAATTGTCATATAAAGATAAAAAATATATTTTAACCGCAGCATTTAATAATGATTCAAGTTGGCGTATTAGTCGGTATGTTGATCAAAATCTTTCTAAATCTTATTGCCGAAATAATTTTGAAGTCAATGAAATATATACTCCAAATGAAGTTGTAAATGCCTTGAATAATTACATGTCATCGACATCACCTGATAAAATTAAACAGTTTCGGTACTATCTTATTGATCAGCTATTTGAAAAAACACAATTAAATACGTTAGATATTTTCAACACTTTTACAACTGAATTTTATGTGATTGCCCTAGTAATAGGTATGCTTTTTTTGGCTTTACTTTATATAGTTTTTAAATATTTACATCAAAAATATATTGAGCAAAAAAAAGTTATTGAGCAAAAAAATATTGAATTAAATGAAATTAAAACGATAAAAAAACAATTAAACGACAAGCTAGATCACTATAATATGCAAATTAAAAGTTTAGATAAATTAGATAGCATCAAAAATAAAATAAGTGAAAGAAATAAGGAACTTAATTGCCTCACATCTTCTATCAACAATGCTGAATCAAGATTAAAAGAAATAAATTCAGAAATCAATAAAAGAATTAAAGACGCTCAAAATAATTTCGATATAAAATGCAAAGAAAAAGAAAATATTCTAATAGATAAAGAGCGTTCTTTAAACAACAAGCAAAAAGAATTCGATAAAGCTAAAGCGATTTTTGGAAAAAATTCTAAGCGTGCATACAAGGCTTTCTTGGAATTTGATAAATACCACGAAGAAGAAGATTTAAAACTTCTAGAAAAACATCTTCAATTTTTTATTGAGAAATTTGAGAAAAGTGAATTTTATCGAAAAAAATAAATAACTTGAACACTTATCAACCATACTACTTGGCTACTTGAGTGCTGAAAAATATTTTTATGGTATTGTAACATAGGGTGGTCAAATAAATTAGCGATTTGCAAGTAATTCTCTCATAGAAGGACCATTAATCTCAATTTAAGATTTGTTTAGGCTCTAAACGAAAAAAAAGCTAATAAAAACTTCTCATATTAAATATATTATGATACAATTCGCGCACTAAAAAATTAAACAGCAATTTTTGTTACAAAACTACACATATTTTTAATTAAAGATATTAATAAATTAATTTAATACTTATAATTGTGTGGAATAGATACCATGTTTATATCGAAAAGAGTATTGTTATCTATCAAGAAATGGAAAGAAGGATTAAGGTATGGAATTTGATTTTACTTCAGCTGTCATAGTATCTGCTATAGTATTGTTTGCTTTATATCGTGAGTTTACTAGCCTAAGCCATTCTAAGTTTAAAGATAGCGAAGCAGAGCGTGTTCACAAAAACAATGCCGATGCAAAATATGAAACTTCTCACTTAAACTCTATGACAAGCACACAAGGTCTTACATTTATAGAGTCATCTAGAGATGGTAAAAAAAGTTTAGTAGCACAATCTAAACCCAGTGGTATCGGCTGGGCGTAAGTTCCTATTTACCTCCCCAAATCAATTTTATTGCATTCCATGAAAAACCAAAAAAGATACACTATATGCCATACTTGGAGTTCCTGGATTCCAACTAACCTTGGTACTCTTAGGGTAGAATTCATAGGGGATAATCCTCTTATAGATACAGCATTTAAAGATACAAAATATGAAAAAAACTACGATAGTGATAGTTTTCTAAATGACATCATAATTAATAATATCAATATCAGTGATACTTCATGTTTACTTACTAAAACTCTTAACTTGTTCAGGCAATCTGAATATGAAGCCTCTGGGCATATAACTTTTAAAAAGTTTATAAAAAATGAAAGTATAGACTTTATCTTTGGCACAGTTGAAATTTTTTTTGAAGAAAAAGTTTCTATAAAATCAAATTATAAACTATACTTATCGGGAGCATTTTTTCTATCAGATATTACAATATTAACTGACCCAAATGATCCATCAATTAAAGACATTGACTTCTCCACTCATGAAGAAGATATTGTAGCTAATGCATTATATAATTTAATAAAAAGAGTTGTTCATGGAGACAATCATCATCATGCGAAAATAGACACATTAATATCAATACATAGGCTACAAACAAACAAAAAACTTGATTCTGTATCTGAACATGATATAGAAAAAGTAAAAATTCTTAACCATATATCCAAATCACTTAAAACAATGGAAAAAGAAATAAAAACGTTGCCTAGTAAAGGGTGCCGTGACATATCATTAAAAACCAATTCATACAATGGAATGAAAGGTCTCCTGTCTTACACTAAAACTTTTTTAAATACGTTCTGTACACAGACTATGCAAGACAAAGAAGACCTAACTCCATATGCAAAAAAAATTTTAAAAAATATGGAAAATATTTTAGAATCTGCTGAAATCACTACTGAGCACCTTAGTAAAATACTTAATGATAAAAAATCTACAGGTACAACTTTATTAACACTACTATCAATTTTTATTGCAATGAGTATTCTCATTAATGCTTATATTCCATTTAAACCTTTAGATGCTTCTGAAATGCTCTTACAATATAAAATTGGGTTGATACTTGATACAGCTATGTATTTAGGAATGCTTTATATATTTATTTTAAGACCTATGCTATGTTGGACTTCTGGTGCAAAAGTCCAAAAATCGTGCACGCTAGAGGCAAAACGAATAATCTTTAATGATGGATATATTGCATTCTTTTTTATATCATTGTTACTAGTATTAACTATATTTGTTGGTGGATATCTATGGCCATTTCTAAGAAATTTTACTACTGACTATATATATGACACACTAAAAGTTATTGTTATGCAAGATGATAACAATGCGAAACCAACAGTTAATAATGAAAACAATGTGACTACACATTAGGGGCATAGGGTTGTTAGATAGTCTCTTATATTGTGAATGCAGGTAGCCATTGCTAACTTGTTATGTTTCACAAAGTGTTCAAAAAGTCAAAATATTAAATTTCCTCAAATCCTACGGATTTTTGGAATACAAAAAGTATTAAATAACAGGTTTGAGACTTATTTAGTTGTCCTTTATATTACTTTTTACTAAATATACTAAATAGTCACCCCTGAAAAACTCATATAAACGACTGACCCCTCATTCTACTATTCAAATTCTACCACAATCGCCAAACCAACAGATAAAGGTTGGCATATCTTTGTCTCTCTTTTGGATTGATACACTGCAAAGCTCTGATAAGTATAGCGATTCTATAGAGAAAAATAAGCAACAAGAAGTGGTTCATCCACTTCTTGAAGTTAAACGCAGCAGCTGCAAGGAGTAAGTTTATCTCATCTCCAATAAAT
>CAZIAJ010000224.1:0-3375 GCA_964537565.1 uncultured Sulfurospirillum sp. | reverse complement strand
ACTATATCTAATTCTAAAGAGATGCATGTAGATGACCTTAGAATTGCTCTTTTTAATTTTATTTGTGCTAAACAATCAAATGAAATATTTATAGTACGTATAGAAGAAGAAAATAAAAAAAGCATAGAGGCTAAAGACAAAGAAATACTCGATATACTGGCAATTTTTGGTATTACTTATGATAATCTCTACTACCAAAGTGAAAACTTTAAATACCACTTACAATTTGCTTCCTCACTAATGGATAAGAAAAAAGCATTTGCATGTTTTTGTAAAGAAGATGAACTTAAAGATACTAAGTATAGTGGAAAATGTTTACGTATAAGTGAAGATGAGCTACTTAATAATAACTTACCTTTTACTATAAGGATTAAAAAGCCTCAAGACAGTATAAACGTAAATGATACTATAAAAGGTAATCTATCTTTTTCAGCAAATGATATAGATAGCTTTGTGATTATGAAACAAGACAAATACCCAACACACAATTTTGCTTGTGCCATTGATGATATGATTCAAGGTGTTACATATATCATAAATAATGAAGAGCATATATCAAATACTCCTAAACAAAAGTTCATTAGAGAGTCTATAGATTACAAAGATGAGATGAAATATGCTCATATACCAACCATCTTAAATACTTTTAGTGTCAAATGGCTACTTGACCAAGGATACATGCCTGAAGCAATCATAAACTATCTTTTACTACTTGGTAACGAAACACCAACTCAAATATTCACATTAGAAGAAGCAATAAAATGGTTTGATCTAACAAAAATATCAAAAACAGCTACTACATTTGACATAAAAGAGCTAAGTTTTATAAATCGTGAACATATAAAACTTGTTGAAGATATTGAGCTTTCAAAAAGACTTGGTTATTCATGCTCAAGTATAGGAAAACTAGCAAAATTATATACACAAGAGTGTAATACAACTTATGAAATAAAAGAAAAAATTGACACAATCTTTGCTCCAAAAAAAGCAGACGAGTATAAAGAGAGTTTAGATAAACTAAAAAAGATTATAAAAGAAGCTCCATACTTTGAAGAGTTTAAAAAATTTGAAAAGTATATGGAAGAAAAAAGTGAACTTAAAAGCAAAGATTTTTTTAATACTTTTAGGATTTTACTAACAGGTGAAAAAAGTGGTCCCGACTTAATGGAAGTTTACCCACTAATAAAAAATTATTTACAGGAGATAGCAAAATGATGGTTTTATCAACTTTAATCGAAGCATTAGCACAAATTTTACATATGGTTTTAAATATTTATATCTGGGTTGTTATTATCTCAGCACTTATTACTTGGGTAAGACCTGATCCATATAGCCCTATAGTTCAAATACTTAGACGTTTAACTGAGCCAGTATATGAGTTTATACGAAGATATATACCTACAATGATAGGTGGTATTGATTTGGCTCCAATCATCATCATACTAGGACTGCAATTTTTAGATCTTTTTGCTGTTAAACTACTATTTAGTTTAGCTAGTGGACTTTAAAAACATATGCAGAGTTTTACTACTCTGCTCTACTTTAGGTGTAACACTATTTGCAAATGCTCCAAAAGATTTATCCTTTTTTGATGATAAACCACGAAGCTTGGTTAAAGACTATTACATATATAGGTATTTAAAAAAACCAACTACTACCTCAAATGAAGCCAATAAACTTCTTGGACAAACAAGTCGCATGAGTATGAAGCTTTTTCATGCTTATGCAAAAAAGCTAGATGACCCTAGTTTTAAAAAAGTTTCAAAATGTCTAAAAATGAAACTTAAGCCACTTTTAAAAAGTGATAATGAGTGTTTAGCTATCAAGTTTTCTATATACAGCGCAACAAAACTAGATAAAAAAGAGCTAAAAAATGTAGAAAAAAGACTTAACAAGTATAAAATTTCAAAAGCTCTACATGTAATCTACTCTGATAATCCATTTAAAAGTATGATTGCTGGAGATTCTAAACTATTTTTTACTATATTTAATAATGTCGGAAGCAAGTATAGAAAAAAACATTTGGACTATGAAATAAGCAAAAAGAAGATAAAAGAACTTGAAAAAAATACAAAGATAAATAGCACTATAAAATACACAATAACAGGTAGAGAGTTAAAAAACTTCAATAAATCACTAATTCATATCAATAGATTTTCAAAAGTACTTTCCCATGAAAGTCTATTTTTTCTAGGACTAAATGCTCTTCAACTAAGGTATAACAAACTTGCAATGGCATTTTTTGATGAATCGTATAAACGCGCATACTATCGTATGGATAAAGATAAAGTTTTATTTTGGCAATTTTTAATAACAAAGGATAAGAAGTACAAAAAACTTATAGAAAAAAGTTTTGACTTAAATATATACACCCTACTTTCTGGAGTAAAAAACAGTCAAGTTATAGTACCTAAAACACTAAAAGAGAACCATGCTTATGATGAGAAAAATCCATTTGGTTGGACAAAATTACTAAAAGATTCTAAAGGAAAAAATAGAGCAGAACTTGAAAAAATGGCAAAAAACTTTTTATATACAAATACCCTTCCTCACTACTCATACCTTATGGAAAAAGCTAGTGAATATAAAAAACATTATTTTCCTATTCCTTATACGCAATATTTAAAAAATACAGATAAAAAAAGAGTAGCTCTCATTATGGCTATAGCTCGTCAAGAAAGTCGACTAATACCATCAGCTCTATCTCACTCTTATGCTCTAGGAATGATGCAATTTATGCCATTTTTAGCTCGGGCTATAGCAAAAGAGCAAAATATAAAACAGTTTGATTTAGATAATATGTTTGACCCAAAAACAGCTCTAAAGTTTGGGAATATACATCTCAATTGGCTTGAACGTTCTTTATACCACCCTTTATTTATAGCTTATGCATACAATGGAGGCATTGGTTTTACAAAAAGACTATTACAATCTAACACTTTTAGAAAAGGAGATTATGAGCCATTTTTAAGCATGGAATTAGTCTATTATGATGAGAGTAGGAAGTATGGTAAAAAAGTATTAGCAAACTATGTAACATATATGCAAATTTTAGGAGAGCCTATTTCTATATATAATCTTTTTGAAAAATTAACGATTCCAAAAGAGACTGATAGATTTAGAACTACAATATCTAATTAATCACTTCTTGAAACTGTCTTAAAACGAATGCTGGTACCCATTGGTAAATTGCCATAGCTATCATAAAAATTTAATTTTGTAGAACCTAAATTTTCTACTGAAATTTCTATATCAACACCTTTTTTATTATAATCTTTTGGTGCTTTAACTAAAATATATGTACTCCATGGATTTTTAAAAGAGACAATACTAAGAATTGGATTTTCATATTTCAGAAGTTTTAAACTACTTATT
>CAZIAJ010000223.1:0-3375 GCA_964537565.1 uncultured Sulfurospirillum sp. | reverse complement strand
GTATTGCAATCTCAAGTTCCTCATTTGTAGGAATAACAAGTACTTTAACCTTGCTATTTTTAAAAGACATATCTAAAATATTTTTTGCTCTTTGATTATTTTTAACTAAATCTAATTCTATTCCTAAATTTTCTAAATTTTCACAACATCTAGCTCTTGTATCTATATCATTTTCTCCAATACCACCAGTAAAAATAATACAATCTAATTTTCCAATAACAGCACTATATGAACCTATATATTTTTTGATTCTATAAGCAAACATATCAAGGGCTAGTTTTGCTTTATTATCCCCTTTTTCTGCCATACTTTCTACTTCTCGCATATCATTATTGCCACATATCCCTTTTAAACCACTCTGTTTATTTAATAACTTATCTAAGTCATCTATACTTAAATCATGTTTTCTTGCTAAATAAAACAATATAGCTGGATCTAAATCACCACTTCTTGTTCCCATAATAAGACCTTCAAGAGGAGTTAATCCCATAGTAGTATCTACACATTTACCATTTTTAACTGCAGCCATACTTGCCCCATTTCCCAAATGAAGAGTTATTGCATTTATATCTTCAATACCTAAGTATTTTGAAGCCTCTTTTATCACATAATGATGAGAAGTTCCATGAAAACCATATTTTCTAACACCATCTTTTTCATACATATCATAAGGTAGAGCATACATATATGCATAACTTGGTATTGTAGAGTGAAATGCTGTATCAAAAACTGCTATTTGAGGTACTTTAGGAGATTGTTGCATAGTCACTTTGATACCATCAAGATTAGCTGGATTATGAAGTGGAGCTAAAGGTATTAATTTTTCAATCTCTTCTAAAACATCATTATTTACTATAACAGGTTTTGAAAATTTTTCACCACCATGTACAACTCTATGACCTATAGCACCAAGTTCATCTAAACTTTTTATTGTACATGACTCAATAAGAAGCATATTCATCAATTTTAAACCGCTATGATGATCTTTAATCAATTCATTCTTTTCTATAACTTTATCATCAAACTCTATTTTTGCAGATGAATCATTTTCACCAATTTGTTCAATTATTCCACTAGCAATTGATCTATTTTCATCCATTTCAAAAAGTTGAAATTTAATAGAAGAGCTTCCTGAATTTAAAACTAATATTTTCATAATTCTACCTCATCATTCTCTTGTGCCTGAATTACAGTAATTGCTACAGTATTAACAATATCTGCAACTAAACAACCACGACTTAAATCATTTACAGGCTTTTTTAAACCTTGTAAAACTGGTCCAATAGCAACTGCTCCAGAACTTCTTTGAACAGCTTTATATGTATTATTTCCAGTATTTAAATCTGGAAATATAAATACATTTGCTTTTCCAGCAACTTCTGAGTTAGGTAATTTTTTCTTTGCTACTTTTGCATCAATTGCAGCATCATATTGAATAGGACCTTCTACTAATATATCTGGTCTAATCTCTTTAACCAACTTTGTTGCTTCTCTTACTTTTTCAACTTCACTACCTTGTCCTGAGCTTCCTGTTGAGTAAGATAACATTGCTACTTTAGGATCTATACCAAATATTTTTGCCGTATCACTTGAAGATATAGCTATTTGAGCTAATTCATTTGAATTTGGCTCCTGATTTACAGCACAATCACCATAAATTAACACCTTTGTATCCAAACACATAAAAAAGATACTTGATACTGTAGAAATTCCTGGTTTTGTTTTTATGATTTGTAAAGCTGGCCTAATAGTATCACCCGTTGTATTAACTGCACCAGAAACCATACCATCAGCATAACCTAAGTGAACCATCATTGTTGCAAAATATGTTACATGGCTCATAGCATCTTTTGCTGCATCCATAGTCATACCTTTTTTCTTTCTAAGTTCAAAAAAAGTATTTATAAACTCATCCATCAATGGTGAATCAGAAGGAGAAACAATCTCTGCACCACTAATATCGAGTCCTAAAGATGCACTTCTATGCTCTATATCATTTTTTTCACCGAGAAGTACAATATCTACTACATCACGTCTAAGCAAAATTTCTGTTGCTCTTAAAATCCTCTCATCATCACTCTCAGGAAGTACAATTTTCTTTCTATTTGACCTAGCTCTTTCAAACAGATTATATTCAAACATCATAGGTGTTACAGTTTGAGATGAAGCTAAAGTTATCTTCTCTTCTATCCTTTTAACATCAACATTTGCCGTAAAAAGACCTTGTGCAAGTGCTATTTTTCTTTCACTTTTTGCAGTTATTTGTGCTGGTACATCATTTACTTTCATAGCAGTCGTGTAAGTATCATCATTTACACTTAAAATAGGCATTGGAAATTCACTATATCCTTCAAAAAGATTTTTAATAGCACGATTTGGTGTCAATCCACCAGTTAAAAGTAATCCAGCCATATTTGGATAATTTCTTGATTGAATTGTAGCAATTGAACCAACAATAATATCTGCACGATCACCAGGTACTATTATCAAATCTCCATCTTCTATATGCTCTAAGAAATTCTCCAATTTCATAGCAGCAATTTTACTTTGACGAACAACACGTTTAAGATCTTTTTGTTCACCAAGAACTAACATACAATTTAATGTGCCCATGATTTCATTTACAGTTGGTGTATCTAACTCTGAAATTTCGGGAAGATAATATGTAGGTATTTCTGAAATTTCATTTGCTAATTTAGCTAAAACATCTTCATCCATTCTATTTACAAAAGTAGCAAAATGACTACAGCCCTCTTTTTTTATTACTTCTGACTCTATAGCAATCTCATCAAGTATCTCTTTCTTGCTCTTGTTTTTACCTTTTAAAACACTTACTAATGAAGTACCTATATTTTTAGCAATAATTAAATTGATATCAAAATCTAAACTCTGAGTAAAACATGCCTGATTTAAGCCTTCAATCAAAACAAAATCATATCTATTTTCTAGTTTTTTACACTTTTCTATAAGCTGTTCTATAAGCTCATTTAACCTATTTTCAGCTATCATAGCTTCTACTTCATGTACAGTAAAACCATAACTTTGAGAATATCTCATATCCAAATCATATTTTTCTAAAACAAACTCTATATCATGATCTTTCTCTTCACTATCTTCAATAATAGGTCTAAAAAATGCAACTCTCCCTAATCTTCTTTTCAAAAGCTCCATCATACCCATAGTCACAATCAAACTACCAGCAGCTGGCTCAATAGATGAAATATAAAGACTTTTAACTCCCATAATAACTCCCTCATATAATAAACATTGTGACATAATATAAAAATTATATAAAAAAAATATAATAAAAAAGAATTTGTAACTATAAAATAAGTTTACATAAAGTTTGGAGTATCATTTGAAAAAAGTATCAAA
>CAZIAJ010000222.1:0-3377 GCA_964537565.1 uncultured Sulfurospirillum sp. | reverse complement strand
ATATTGTATATATTGGATTGTTTTGGTTAAGCATTATTTATATATTGATGGGGTATTCTTTTGAAAAAGATGTTTATCTTATAAAAGATCATTATGAAGTATTTATATATATAGCTCTATTTCCATCAGTAATATCTTACTACTTATGGCATAGAGGTATTCAAAAGATAGGGGCAAATAGAACAGGTCAATTTACACACTTGATGCCTATATTTGGATCAATACTAGCTTTTATATTTTTAGATGAAAAACTTAATTTTTATCATATAATAGGAGCTACTTTTATAGGACTTGGCATATATATATCACTTTTTAGAAAGGCATAGCAATGACAAAATGGGATCAAAAAGCAAAAAACTACTCAAGATATAATGAAGATAAAGAGAGATTTGAAAATCTTATTTTTAACGCTTTAAAATCTATAAATATAGAGTTTGAAAACAAAACACTTCTTGATATTGGATGTGGGACAGGAGTTTATACTCTTCATCTTGCAAAAAAATGTTCACATATAGATGCCATAGATTCTTCAAAAGAGATGTTATCACTACTAAATCAAGATGCTAATATGCTAGGTTTAACAAATATAGATACAATACATACAGATTGGAACTCCTTTACATGTAAATCTCAATATGACTATGCTTTTTGTACTATGTCACCTGCTATTCGTAAAGATGAAGACTTAGAAAAAATGACAAACTGTGCTAGTACTAAGATATATCTTGGTTGGGCAGGTAAACGAGAAACACATATAATTGAGTCTCTATTTGAAGCTCATGGGTCTATTTATACTCCACCAAATGGTGCATTAAAAGTTAAAAATTGGCTAAGTAAAAATAATAAATTTTTTAAAGTCATTCCATTTGATGAAGAAAAGATTAGAATAAGAAAATTTGATGAGGCAATTGAAAACTTTGAGTGGCACTTAGATGTAAGAGGTTTGAAACCTGATATTAATAAAATAAAAAATATATTAGAGAACTTCCGTGACAAAGAAGACTTTATCACGGAAAAAACCATCAATCATTTTAATCTTATAGTTTGGTAGTGCTAATCTAGTCAATTTTATTGTTTAAGCTTCTTTTGTTAAACTATAAAACTCTGCGCTCTCTAACCATGAGTCAGGAGCTGCAACAAAATCAGCTAAATTTTGCATAAGTTTTTGATGCTTTTTTTCTTCTCTTGCAATTGCTAAAAAAGCTTCTTTTTGTGCAGGGTCTGTCATCTCTTCAGCTTTTTCCATATAAAACTTTGCAGCATCATCTTCTATTTTTGCAGCTTTTTCATAATATGCAACTTGCTCATCTGTAAAAGTATACTTTCTATTACAACCCTTAATATCAGTAAAAATTTCTCTTACTTTAGCAGATATATCCATATTTACAATACTAGGTAATTCTGCATTTTGTGCCATCTTTTCAAATACTTGAAAATGTTTTACCTCTTCATCTGCAAGCATATTAAAAAGATTTTTTATTGTATTATCTGAAATACCTTCAGCTAAATCTCTATAAAATCTCTCCGCCTCATTCTCTATACGCATTGCATACTGATAAGCATTCATAATATCCCCTATGTTATTAATTTTGTTTATTTTAACATTTATATATGAGATAAAGATGATTATATTTGATTAACTTTAAAATAAAGATTTTACTAATTACATGTAAAGGTTGTATTTATAGTTTTTAATTTAGGCTATTTAAAAATATCTGATTCAGTTTCTAAGCTTTAAAGGCACATCGATAAGCTGGGTCATGTCGTTGGGTGACTATTTATCTACTTGTTATCTTACGATAACACTCTAGCGAATGGTAAAATTATGAGGCTGACCAATCCATTCTTGCTGCAGGTTGGGTTTACAAAGCAGTTATGATTACTCAAAACTCTGGTAGGCTCTTACCCCACCATTTTCACCTTTTCCCTTTACATGTAAAGGGTAGTCTATTCTCTGTTGCACTTTCCCTTGGGTTACCCCAGCCGTCCGTTAGACGGAACCATGCCTCATTGCAGCCCAGACTTTCCTCTTGAGCATATTTGCTCAAGCAATCACCTGATGTACCTTTAAGGGCGTGATTATAGCATATTATTTTAGATTATGTGTAAGTTCTTCTAAAACTACTGTTGCATAAGAGCCTTTTGGTAAGCTAAAGTGCATTTCAAACCAGTTTTCTTCATCTATATACTTATACTCAACATCTTTTAAAAACACCCATCCAAATCTACGAGTACCATCCATCTGTTTTAAAAATGGCTCTGATTCAGCATAAATTTTTTCATCCATCTCTTTAACAAACCCTTCACTTTGCATACTTCTATGCCCTGGCAACCAACCTGTTATAGTTGTATCTTCTTCTTCAAATCTTTTTATCTCAGTACCCAAATCTTCTACTATAAAAGGTTTTCCATTTGGATAGTGATGAGCAACATCACCTTCAAAAACTTTAAAGAATTTTTTCTGCTTTCTTAGACTTTTTACTAACTCTTTTGAAAAACCAAGAGCAGTTGCAGCTTGAGTATCATCAAAACTATCAAGTATATGTCCTATTTCAAGACGTGCTGATAACCAATTATTGAAAAGATAACTCTGATAAGAGCTTATGAAAAACATCTTCATTTTTCTTTTACGCTCTTTTCTTTTTCCTTCTAGTATCTCACGACCCAAGATATAGTTATCTCCCTCACGTCCAAAACGTTGATATCCAAAAAAGTTTGGGAAACCCTCTTTTTTAAGAGTTTTGAGTGCATTACCAAGTTTTTGTCCATCAACTTTATTTACTCGTTTCAATCTTATAAAAAATCTATTGCCTTTTAGATGCCCTACTCTTATCTTATTGTTATGATATGTTTTTGAAATAATTTTTATCTTATCATCTTTAAAATTTTCTAGTTTTTCTTCATAACTTTTATGAACAGATACATACTGAGTAGTCATACCATCCTTATCTTTAAGACCTGCATATCCAAAATCACGTGTTTTTGCTCCACAAACTTCACTAAGACGTTGAACCATCTGCCAAGTTGTAAGATCTTTTTTTCTTATATGTAAAATAAGATGTTCACCATCACCACTAAACTCATATAAGGGAATTTCATTAACAACAAAATCATTTATATTTTTTGTAAATAGTACATCAAGGGGAGAGTGATTCAGGAAAAAAAGTCTTTTCATTATGTTTCTTTATTTAGGAAAGTGTGGATGGGGTGAAGGGATTCGAACCCCTGAATACTGGTACCAAAAACCAGTGCCTTACCGCTTGGCGACACCCCAATATCAGTTAAATTAAAAAATTGGTTGCGGGAGACGGATTTGAACCATCGACCTTCGGGTTATGAGCCCGACGAGCTACCAAACTGCTCTATCCCGCGACATT
>CAZIAJ010000221.1:0-3398 GCA_964537565.1 uncultured Sulfurospirillum sp. | reverse complement strand
CTATTTTATTTTTTATATTATTTATAATGGTTTTAATGAAAAAATTATAGATGATGTAAGTAAAACTTTTACACGTGAATATTTCATAAAATATTTAGAAAAAGAGATTCAAAAAAATGATGAATATATACTTATACTTATAAGTATTGAAAATTTGCACGATATTAACAAACTTTATGGGCTTAAAAATGGTGATAAAACACTTTATGAAGTAGCAAACTGGGTAGGAAATTATCTTTTTAAAGAGGGTATAAATAAAGCCCCTATAGGACACCTTAAAGGTGGAGATTTTATCATTGGAATAGAAGGTAATAAAGAAAAATATGCCACATTGATGGAGATGATGTGCATGAAAGTAAGTGAATTTCATATAGATAATATAGAGATAACAATTTCTGGTGCTATCACTGATACAAACTACTCTAAAGATCTTCACTATCTTATAGAAAATCTTTTTGAATTACAAGAGATACGAAAAAAAGAAAAATCTTTTCATCATGATGAAAAGATAGACCCCAATGAGCTTGAAACATTGGTAATTAGAGCTATTAAGAGTAGAAATATTATTATTACATCACAAGATATATATGAAAATAACAAGATAGCTTTTTGTGAGTGCTTTATAAAGCTAAAACTTAACAATGGAAAGTTTGTTTATCCAAAACGTTATAAAAAAATTATGAATAAATTGGGACTAACATTAGAGTTTGAGAAGATGTTAGTGGAGGAGATTATCCTTCATCACTCAAGGTTTAATATTAAAAGATTTGCTATCAATATATCTACGAGTAGTTTGAGAAATGAATCTTTTTTAGCTTTTATCAAACAGTTTTTAGATGAAAATAAAGAACATTATGAGCAAATTGTATTTATTATTAGTGAGCAAGAGTACTATTCTTATACAGGAAGGTTCAATAGTATTATAAACTCATTGAAATCTTTTAATGTACTCATCGCTATAGATAGATTGGGTTCCTATCATACAAGTTTTTTGTATTTAAGAGAATTAGATATTGCTATGGTTAGGTTTGACTCTTATTATTCATCTCAAGAGAAGATGTTAGAACAAAAAAGTGTTATAGAAGGTTTTAATCTTATAGCACAGAAAAAAGGGATTAAAACATGGATAAAAAACATAGAAATCGAAAAAACACTTGAGATAACTCATGAGTTAGATATAGATTATGTCCAAGGGAAATATCTCTCAGACTTAGAAAAAAAATATGAAAATTAAAATGGAGACAAATAAATGAAATATGGTGAAAAAGAGATAAGAGAATTTGATGTAGAAAAAGATTTGGAGATTTGGCCAAATGAGCATAAAAGAGAGTATATGATTAAAGTTACCCTTCCAGAGTTTATGGCACTATGTCCAAGAAGTGGATATCCGGATTTTGCAGAGATATATATAGAATACACTCCAAATGCATATGTTGTAGAGTTAAAAGCTTTAAAACTTTATATAAATTCTTTTATGTATAGACATATTAGTCATGAAAATTCTGCAAATGAGATATTTAACACTATTTATGATAAAATAAAACCAAAATATCTGAAATTGCTTGCAGATTTTAAGCCACGTGGTAATGTTCATACTGTGATTGAGATTGACAGCACTAAGATAACAAAGGAAAGTTAAATGTTCTCAAAGATTTTAGGTAAAAAAAAGGGTGTAACTGAACAAGGAGAAATTCCAAATAAAGAGTTACTCTCTAAAATATCTAAAATGAATCTTGTTGAGATGAGAGCATATATCAACAATAAACTTCAAGAATTGCCCCTTTGTGAAGATGGCCTTAGTGCTATCATTACAAAACTTTCTGAACCAAATGAGCAAACAAAAAAACTTTATCTTCAAATAGATGATATGGATACAAAAAAAAGAAAAGCTTTTGAGCTCATTCTTCTAATGGCTAAAAGTCAAAAAATCACTTTTAAAACAGTTGAAGGGATGCAATCTTTTTTAGAGGTGTATGATGAACTTATAAAACAATACGATAAAGAGCATAAAGATATTTATGCTGATAAGCTTTCATCAGCTGTAAAACTTGCTCTTAGTAACATAGAGGAGATAGCAGCACTTAAATCTAAAATGGAACTCTTAGGGGAGAACTAGTCAAGAAGTTTTTTTTCTTTTAAGTGGTGTAAAATTTCTTGTTTTGTTAAAAATTTATATTTTAGTTGCGCTTGGTATGCTTCATCTAAAAGAATTTTAAATCTTTTAGATGGTTTGAGTCCCTTTTTGATGAGATCTTTTCCCTCTAAGAGGGCTGGAAGTTTAGATTCAAATACTCCAAGTGCTCTTGCTCTTTTTTCCATTTTTGCTATCAATACTAGATCTTCTTCATTGAGATAAGCTTGAAAAAATGGTACAAAATCTTTTATCTTTACTTGAGTTGCCAAAAGATATAGCTCATAATCATCTAATTTTTTCAGCTTTAATGTGTGTGCTAATTTTACAAAAATTGTTATATCTTTAAGAAGAGAACTTTGTCGTGTAAGGTGCTTTAAAAAACTTTCTCTCTTGGATTGTGAAAAAGGGCTGGTTGTAAGAGCCAAGAAAGATATCAATCTGTTATATTCATTTAAGTGGGTCGATAAAGTAGCATATCTATCGATAGATATTAAAATTTTATGATATTCTTGCTCACTTATAGATTTAAACTCACTAAAATAGAAAAATCCATCAATCTCTTTGAGAAGAGAAAATCCATAAGAGGGTTTTTTTGACTTCAATAAAAGTTTTTTAATCTCATTAAATATACGCTCTTGGGGTAACTCCTCTAAAAGTTTACGATGAATCATATCTTTACATAAAGAAAAAAGTTGCTTTTCTAAAGTAAAATGAAATCTCGAAGCAAAGACTAGAGCACGTAAAACTCTAAGAGGATCTTCATCAAATTTTTTTAAATTTACAGCTCTTAGTATTTTTTGTTTTAAATCTTCTTGACCATGAAAAGGATCTAAGAGTTTTTTATTTTTTATATCATAACCTATAGCATTGATAGTAAAATCTCTACGTTTACTTGCTGCTGTAAAGTTAAGATTTTTATCGGTATCTACTTTTATACCTTTGTGACCAGAGGAGACTTTAGAGTCTTTTCTTGGAAGGGAAAAATCGAGTTCAAGATCTTCAAAAAAGAGTTTACATACTCCAAAACTTTTACCAACACTAGTAACTTTACCAAATTCTTCTAAAATTGTCTCAACTTTTAAAAGAGAATCTACCCCATAAAGTTCAATATCTATGTCTGAAGATGGAATTTTAAGTAATCTGTCTCTAATATATCCACCTATAATAATAGGTTTAATATGAAATTTATCTAGTTTTTCAAATATAATATTTAATTTATTTGGATAATCAATCATTTTTTACTTTTTCATTGTAAATATATAAG
>CAZIAJ010000220.1:0-3436 GCA_964537565.1 uncultured Sulfurospirillum sp. | reverse complement strand
TGCTTATTTAAGTTAAGTAATTCTTTTGAATTAAGTACCTCTATGACATAAGAGAGATCTACTCTATTTTTATACTCTTTTATTTCCTCTTTATTACTCCACCTAGTAAAAAGCTCTAGGTCATACTTTTTTACAATGTACTCATTTAGTCTGTTGATAGCTTTAAAAGTTTTGAGATAGTTTTTATGACTTTTATCAAGAATAAATTGTTTTTCATCTGTAAAAAACACCATATAGTTATCAGTTAATTTCCAGCCTTCATCTCTAACAAAATCAACCTCATAATCATTTATTTTATTTTGCAGTTTATCTGCCAAGTATCTATTTGACTCTCCAAGCTCTCGTAAAATAAACTTCGCCTCATCTACATAAGCTTTACGTTTGTGCTTATTCCAAAATGCAGGTGCTGGAGCCAAATTTGTAATGCGATCTGCTAGTTTTACCATCTGCACACAGTATGGCATCTGTTTTAATCTCTTTAAACTATCCCTCATCTGTTCTTGTTTTGAAGGGAAAGTTGTATCTTTGGTTAAAGCTTGTACACCACTTACTACTATATCTATATTGTTGCTTGGAAAATCTATAGAGTATTTTGTTACCTCTTCATCTGTATCTTCATTAACATCGTGAAGCAGTGCACATGCAATAGCTACATTGGCTTCATCATAAGAAATAGGGTGTATAGAGAGTGAGTTTATAATCTCATTTGCCACACTTACAATATGAAAAGAGTAAGGCAGTCCCTCTGGTGTTTTTTGTTCTTTATGAGCTTTGAGAGCAAAGGCTAGAGTATCTTTATATAATTTTGTACTGTAGTGTTCTTTTGGGAACAAGGCACTATTTGGCTCTATCTTTTTAAGTTTTGATTTTTTAGTATTATGGTAAAGATCTAGTCTATGTACCTCTTCCTCATCATGTTCAGATTTTAGCAGATATTTTCCTTTTTGATTGTTCTTATTTTTATAGATTATCTCTAAGTCATTATACTCACTATCTTCATCTTTTCCATGATATGTAATAATCTCTTCAATAGTATCTATATCTTTTAATCTTTGTGATATTTTTTTATTTGGCTTTATATATACTGATTGCAACTCTATAGAGCTAAATGTAAACCAACATCCATCATACATTGGGCCAAAGTGGCACTGATGGTAAATAGAGAGTATTTTTTTAAGCCCATCTTTCTCATAATGGATTTCAAAATTATCATTTATCTCATATATTGCTAAAACTCTTGTATTTTTTATATCATTTAAGTACCAACTATCCATCATCTCATACTCTAAAATATCGTGCGAATTCATCTTCAAACCCATACCTTTTACATTTTTCTTCTATAAATTCTTCACTTTTTGACAACTCATTTGGTGCAAAATCACTATAAGTCATAACTTTAAGGTAAGTCTTAAGATATTCTATATAAGCTCTACCTTTATCTTTAAACGCACCTAAGAGTTCTTGCACAAAATCATCATCAAAATTAGCTAAATCATCGCGTGAGTCATGATCAACCATACTTGCTATATCCCAACGAGTTCTTCTAGCAAACTCATCAGCTACCTCTTTTGCTAAAATCCCTATTTTCAGGTCATCTTTATTAAATCCATTTTCTAACATCAAGTTAAGTGTCGCCACTTCACAAACTTGCCATGCTCTATTTATCTTTTGTGAGCTCTGTTGAAGCAGCAGAGCTGATTTAAAGAGATTTTTGGCAAGTTTTTCTCTTCCTCTTTCCTCATCTGCTTTGGCATCACTCTGTATCTTTTGGAAGAGTTTTTCTAAAAAGTGTGCAAGATTATCATAGTACAAATTTCCTATACGTTTAGCCAACTCCTCAAGTTCAAAACCGACACCTTTTACTTTTTGTGTATGTTTAAACTGCTTACCAACTGCAAAAAATCTTCGTATACCATCTAAGTGTCGCTCAATATTATCAAAACTATGACTTCCCCCATCTTCTATGATAACCTCTGCTCCATCATACTTCTTTTGTGCATCTTTATAGTCTAAAAGCTCATCCCCTTTTTGTAAGAAAACTAAAAACTTCTGTAGCTCCCATGAACCATGTGGTAAATAGTAATCATACTTCTTAAGCATTTTTAGATGCTCTTGTTTCCATGAAAAACTACTATCATCATAAAAATTAGGGGCATCACCCAGAGCCCTTGAGAGTGTTTGCATAGGTTTAATAGCTGGATTTATAAGCACTACTTTTTTCACCTCTGGCAATTTAGAGAGATAAGTAGAGTAAAACCCACCAAGAGAGGAGCCTATAAGATAAACATCTCCATGATAAGACTTTATGAGTTCTTCTAGTGTTTGCATTGCAAGTTCAGGAATATAAGAGAGAGAAGGTGCTATAAAATCTTCCTCTATAGAGTGAAAATACTCACGAAAAACTTTAGCCTTACTCCCAAACCCATGACTTCCAAAGCCGTGTATGTAAATTATCATCTAATTTTCCTCATATTTAAAAATTTTTATATCACTACTTATATATATTTCAAACTCGACTTACACTAACAACTTCTTGAGTCTGCACACAAAAAGCACTTAGTTCATTATAGCCATGTCTTTTGATATAACATCCCGTATCTACATTTGCATAGTTGTCTTCTATCTCTACCCCAAACTCTACTGGAGTATGTCCATAGATATTAAAAATAACACTCTCTTTTTTGGGTGGAACACGGTGCCAAAGAGCATACTCTCTAAATGTCTCAGTTCCATTAGGATTGTCATGATGATGCCAAACATCTGCACAACTTGCATGGGTTACTACTACTGGTTTATTGTTAATTTTATTTGGTAATTCTATATAAATAGGGAGTCTCTTTAACCACTCTATATCATCTTTAAATTGCTTCATCATATTTATATTTTCAACACACTGCATTCCATCTTTTTTGTCATATTTAAGCAAATCATATGAAAAAAGTGTAGTATCTCCACCATTGTTATACCAACTATGTAGGAAGCTAGGATTTGTAGAATTTGGGTATGTTTTTGTAAAACTTATTCCATAATCAATCATTAACTGCTCATGATTTCCCAAGACACAGGCATAGTTGTTTTTGCGGATAAATTCTATAATCTCACGAGATTTTGCACCTCTATCTATCAAGTCCCCAACAAAGATTATTTCTGCATCTTTTGGAAGTTTATTTACAAGTGTTAAAAGAGTATCAAATTCTCCATGTATATCACCTATTACATATGTTTTTTTCATTGTATTTCATCTTTTTTTGAGTAAATTATAGATGAAAAATATTGGTTTGATGTACTTGCCTCAGAATTTACAATAACTTTATATGGAACTTGTTTATCAGTATTATAAATAAATGATAAGAGTATCACCATCAACAAAAACAATGCTAAACCAATAAAAAATATTCTATTTTTTATTGGTTTAGTACTATCATCTATGCTCAAT
>CAZIAJ010000219.1:0-3446 GCA_964537565.1 uncultured Sulfurospirillum sp. | reverse complement strand
ATATTTTAACATAATAACTTTTAATCTTAAGTTCATAGATGGTAAAATAGCATATGAGAATAGAATTTATGAGAAATTTTGAGCGATATATCAAAGGTCGCTTTAACAGGTTAAAACTTAACAAAGATGATTTTAGCATTATAGCCAATAACTGTTGGGGTACTTTCATCTATAAAAATCATGCACTTCCTTATCAGTCTCCTTTTGTAAACTTAATGCTTTTTGCACCTGATTATATGGAACTTATGCGAGATTTTTCTCCAGAACTGCTACAAAAACTAACATTTATAAAACATGAAGATTCTAAGTATAAAGATGAAATGAAACGTCTTGGTATCTATGGTGATGGAGATATTATTTACCCTTTGGGGATTTTAGATAATCGCATAGAGTTACATTTTCTACACTATCCCTCAGAGGAAGATGCAAGAGAGAAATGGCTGCGTCGTTGCGAGCGTATTAACTACAAAAAACTTATATTTAAGTTTAGTGATGGGGATCTTTTTGAAGACTCTATGGCTGAGGAGTTTGACAAACTACCTTATAAAAATAAAGTGATGTTTACTGCTAAAAAGTATGATGGCGTTTTGTGTGGTGTTCAACTTCCAGAGTTTGAGGCTGAGGGGCGTGTACATGATGAGTGGAAAAATGCGAAGAAGTACTTTCATGTACAAAAATTTATAAATAATATAGAACAGTGCGATGTCTAAGAAGATTTTAGAGTTTTGTCTCTCTCCTGATTTAGGTGGACTAGAGCTAATGGTTGCAGAATCATTTCAAAGCTTTAGTTTAAAAACACAAGTACATATAGTTGTTGCACCAAAGACGAAGCTTGATAACTATATAGACTCTAAAAACAAGCATACAATAAAAAGAAATAAACTTCTACCGATTGTTCCCGCTTTACAAGTCGCGAAGTTAATAGATAAACATCAGATAGATGTTATCCATTTTCATTGGACAAGAGATATAGCTACTGTCGTTTTGGCAAAAAAATTAAGTTCTAGAAAGCCAAAAATTGTTCAATCTCGCCACATGAGTATGACAAGATATAAGGATGACTTTTATCATAACTGGCTTTATTCTTCTGTAGATGTTATTCATGCTGTTACAGAGCAGGTTGAAGAACAGCTTATAAAATATATACCTCAAAATGTGCGACCAAAACTTAAGATGGTATATCTTGGAGTAGAGAAACCTAGTGTTGAGAGTAGAAGAGTAGATGAATTGAAAGTGAGCTATCAACTTCAAGAGAGCTTTGTGGTTGGTATGATTGGCAGGATAGAAGAGGGAAAAGGGCAGTATATCTTGCTTGAAGCCTTAGCAAAACTGAAACACCTACCTGTTAAAGTTTTGATAGTTGGCTCTTTTATGAATGAGAGTTATCAAAAAGAGCTAGAGAAGATGGTGTCTGATTTAGGGATAGAGAAGCAAGTGATTTTTAGTGGTTTCACCAAAGAAGTCAATGAGCATATCAGACTATGTGATGTTACTGTTTTAGCGACACCTAAAGAGACTTTTGGTTTAGTTGTTATTGAATCTATGGTTAATGGTGTACCTGTCATAGCTACAGCAAATGGTGGTCCGTTAGAGATTATAAAAGATGGTGTTGATGGATTACTTTTTGATAGAACTCCATGTGATTTAAGTGCGAAAATTGAGTTAGTTTATCAAAATACAGCTTTTAAAGAAAAAATTGCTCAAGCAGCAAGAAAAAAAGTAAAAGAGAGATTTGATAAGACTACACAGATGGCAAAACTATATGAGGTGATAAATGAAAGTTAGTGTAATAGTTTCGGTATATAAAGATGTGGAAGCTTTAGCTTTGATTATCGAAGCACTTAAGCGACAAACATATACAAACTTTGAAGTTGTGATTGTAGAAGATGGTGAATCAAAAGAGATGAAAAAATATATCGATACTCTAGAGGGTATTTCATTTAAGCATACAACACAAAAAGATATGGGTGTGAGAAAAGCTAGATCACAAAATAATGGTATACTCGCATCGAGTGGTGAGTACTTGATTTTTATTGATGGTGATTGTATCCCATATAGTACTTTTATAGATGGTCATGCTTTTCTCGCAAAAGAAAAGAGAGTACTTAGTGGCAGAAGAGTAAATCTACCTGCCACATTATCTAAAGAAGTAAGAAATGGCACAATATCTTCTTATGCAATAGAAAAATCTTTTTATAAATATTTTACGTTGCTTTTGGATAAAAGTGTGAGATATAAGCAGGGGATCTATTTGAATCCTCGCGGTCTTTTTTATCAACTTGTTGCTCAGCGTCAGATTAGTACTTCTATTTTAGGTTGTAATTTTTCTTGTTTTAAAAAAGATATACTGGATATTAATGGCTTTGATGAAAGTTATGGAGGAACAGCAGTTTCTGATGATATGGATTTAGAGTGGCGTTTTTTGGCTGCTGGATATGAAGTAATCTCTTGTAAAAATGTAGCGAATATGTTCCATTTGGATCATAAAGCAAATGCTAGACCAGAAGCAACACAACAGGTACAAAAAATGAATAAAAGAAAAGAGAAAAATCAATTTATTTGTTCTGAGGGGTTAAATACTCATGCATAAACCTAAAGTTTCCTTCATTACAATTAATTATAATTCTTCTATTTTTACTATAGGATTACTTAAGAGTATTGAAAAATACACTACAATTGAGTATGAGGTAATAGTTGTAGATAATAAATCTAAAGAAAATGATATACAAAATCTTGAAAAATACATAGATAGTAAAACGAAAGTAAGATTAGTGAAAAATGCTGAGAATGAAGGTTTTGCTACTGGTAATATGCTTGGTGCTTCATTTGCACAAGCACAATATATGTTTTTTATAAATAATGATACTCAGTTACTAAATGACACAGCATCAATAATAGCTGAGTATATGGATATGCATCTGGATATATCTTTGGCAACTGCAAAAGTGGAAGATGAAAATGGTAATTTTAGCTCTTCGTATAAACTTTTTCCGAGTGTTATGAAAGAATTATTTGGTAATTCTGTCGCAAGAAAATTTACAAAGTATAACTTTCCAAGTAATAAAATAAAGCTAGATAAACCATCATTGGTTGAGGTGGTTAGTGGCTCATGTATGTTTTTTAGAGCTGATACTTTTCATGATATAGGTGGCTTTGATACAGAGTTTTTTCTTTATTGTGAAGAAGAAGATATTTCAAAAAGAGTTTGGTCATCAGGAAAAAAAGTTGCTTTTGTCCCTGATGCTAAAATAATTCATTATAGTGGTGGAAGTAGTCAAAAAAGTTTTGAAATGGAGAGGGAATATTATATTTCTTATTTTATTTTACTAAAAAAACATTTTGGATTTTTTAGTAGAAATTTTTTGCTAATTTTGTTACTTATAAAACTTTTTAGAAGATCATTTAAACGCAACTATGGTAAAAAAATATTTTATTGTGCATTGCAG
>CAZIAJ010000218.1:0-3460 GCA_964537565.1 uncultured Sulfurospirillum sp. | reverse complement strand
AAATTCAATACTTTTTGTTTTAAAAAGATTTTTTTTAGGAAGTGGAGTTAAAAGAGTTCTTATAGGAGAAATAAGTACCTTTTTTGTTGAATTATCTTCATAATATTGTTTTAATGTTATAAGAAGTTGTTGTAACTCATCACTAAAAGATAGTAAATCATCACCAAAACTGGCTCTTAAATCAGGTAAAAAATATGCTTTTTTTCCAACATACTCTACAACTTGAGATACTAAAAAAGCATCTTTTTCATTAGCAACACCAATTAAATCAGTATTGCTACCATTTTTAAAAAATTCATAAACAGCTGATTGCAATTTTAAACTATACCTTCTTAGTAACTGGTTTAGTTGTCATTTTAGGAGCTTCGTTATCTCTTTTTATTTTACTTTCACCCTCGAACTCTGCTTTAGCTTCTATCATAAGTTCTTTAGATACAACTTTTCCAAGAAATTTTCCTCCAGCAAGAACTTCTACGCCATCACAATTTGCATTACCTTCAAATAATCCATTTACTATCAGGCGATTAGCAGTAATTGAACCGTTTATTTTTCCTGCTTTTCCTATGGTAACTATACTTTTGGAGTGAACTTCACCAGTAACTTCTCCATCTACATGTAGACGAGATGCACAATTGAAAATGCCATCTATTTTAGCACCACTTGCTATTATTGTTGTTTCGCTAGATGCAGGTGATTCTGCATTTGTTTTATCAAAGATTGCCATGAAACTCTTTTCTCCTTTTTAAATATCTGTTCAAAATTTGAACTATTCCACTTTATAAAATTTAGTGGGTCTAAAGGTCTTGTTATAAACCTAACTTCATAATGAAGATGTGGGCCTGTAGACATTCCACTATTACCAGTATAGGCAATAATGTCACCCTTTTTTACAAAATCTCCAGATTTTACAGGAAATTTTTTGCTTAAATGCCCATAACTTGTTTTAAAACCATAATTATGCTCTATTATAACCAAATTTCCAAAGCCACTACTTTTATGATATCCAGCATACTCAACAACTCCATCAGCAGGAGCACGAACAGGTGTCATCCTTTTTGCTCTCAAATCAAGTCCACGATGAAACTCTTTTCGTTTCAATATAGGGTGAATTCTCCAACCGAACTTTCCACTAAAACCAGAAAAAGGAACCACTTTCCCATTTGGTATATTATCGAAGAAAAGTTTTTGTTGTGCTGTTGTAAATTGTATCTTTTGAAGTCTAACATCAACCTCTGTTTCTAAAGATGGTGTTATCCCTACCAATGCTTCTATATCAGTAATTTTATCTTTTATAGAGTTTAACTCTTCATTTTTTTTATTTTTTTTTTTAGTAAAAAATTTTTTTTTAATATTTACATCTTTTATTAACTTATCATTACTCTGTTTTAAATCTTTTTGTTGTTTTATCATATTACTTTTTTTGACTTCTAACCCAGTTACTTCATCCATTAAAAATGAAATCAAATAAGATCCCGTAACAATAATAAAAATTATAAAAAGTGTGAAATATAATACAAATCGTTTGATTATCTGATGAAGCAAGTAGTGTTTTGAACCATTTACATCGGATATAGTTATTGTAAACTTATTTCTTACTGACACTTTTTCACAAACCTTTCTACCACTGAAAAAGAGCCAAAAACAAGGTACTCTTCACTATTTCTTATTTGTTCAAAATTAGAAAATGGGATATTTTTAGATTTTAGTACTTTTTCTAAATTAGATTGTACTACTTTTCTACTATCTTCAATTTTAAGTATATTAACCTCTTTTATAATTGGTTTTAATATCTCTAAAATTGACTCGTACTCTTTATCATTGTAACTATTATAAACTAAAATAACTTTTTTTTCTCTAAAGTGCTCCACTAAAACAGTTGCCGCCATCGGATTATGCCCAACATCTATTGTTATATTAGAAGATATTTTTTGGCATCTTCCATATAATTTTAGATTGTTCAATAGACTTATATCTAAGTCAAACCCTAAAAGTTGAAATGCACAAAATGCTGTAGAAAAATTATCTTTAAAAAAATATGGATAATTATTGTACTTTATAAAATCATTCAATTTATCATAAAACTCATCACTCAAATAACTCTCAGCTAGATAAAGATTACTACTCACCTCTTCAACTCTTTTATGCGATAACTCATAAACTTCTTTGTTATACTGTTTTGCTAAAACTAAATTTCCACTTACACTTCTTAATTTTGTAGTTGCTATCTCTTTTATTGTTGAGCCTAAAAAAGATTGATGGTCATATCCAATAGGAGTAACAATACTAAGCTGTTTTTTAAAAACATTAGTAGCATCAAATTCTCCACCAAGTCCTGCTTCAAGTATAATATAATCACATATTTGTGAAAAAACCAATATTGCTAAAAGCGTAGTATATTCAAAATAAGATAGAGCTTTTGCGTCCTCTTTTTTAAGTATATTTAATAACTTTTGATGGATACTTTCTAAAAGGTTATCATCAATATCCGTACCATCTATCCAAATACGCTCGTTAAACTTTGTAATATGAGGGGAACTATAATGCCCTACATGTAAACCCTTTACATGTAACATATGAGCTAAAGCACGTCCTGTTGAACCTTTTCCATTTGTACCTACAATATGTACAACTTTAGGTAAAGTAAATTTATGTTCAATCTTTTTATATATATTTGGAAATCTATCATAATCTATTTTATTATAAAAGAGAGGTTTACTCTTTAAAAACTCTTCTAATCTCATTTAGGTTTTGGCATTACCTGATTTCTACCACTCTCTTTTGCACGATAAAGCATCTTATCTGCATTAGTAACAGTATCTTTATCTGAACCACATTTTGAGCGTTGAGCCACACCACAACTTATCTTTACATCAATACGCTCATTTTTGTATACAAATTTATAATTTTCTATAATTTTTCTTATTTTTTCTGCAAAAAGCACACCCTGATCTAAATCTGTATTTGGAAGTATTGTTAAAAATTCTTCACCACCATATCTACCTACAAAGTCAACCTCTCTTAGATATCTTCTTAAAATCTTACCAAGAGTAGATAGTATAACATCTCCTGCATCATGACCATATGTATCATTTACAACCTTAAAATGGTCTATATCTAAGAAACAAAGTGTATAATCAATTTTATATCTTTTATATGCCTCTTCTACTCTTTTTATCTCACTATTTAACGCACGCTTAGTTGCTACATTTGTTAAAAAATCTTCTTTACTCTCTTTTTTTGCAACTATTAAGGCATTTTCTAATTTTTTTACTCTGGTATGAAGTTTTGTTATTGTTTTTTGATTTTCTGTCATCTTGAGACTTAATCCTTCTGTCTCAGATTCTAAAGATGTTGCAATATGAAGAAGTTTTTCTTGTACAGCTTCAAAACTATCTTTTTTTAAATTTATATTTGTTAAATCTTCTTTGATACCTCTTACTTGATCACCACTGATATTACT
>CAZIAJ010000217.1:0-3482 GCA_964537565.1 uncultured Sulfurospirillum sp. | reverse complement strand
GTATATATGAAAAAATTTCTTATATTATTGACAATGTATCCAGTTTTTTTACTTTCAGGAGTATTTGAACACCTTTTAAATAAAGACCCAAATTATCTTTTTGAACAAAATTTTAGGTGTCATAACTCAATTTGTATAACAAGTGAAAAAAATATTTTTGATAATGATACTATGGAAGATTCTATTAAAGTAGTAAAAGTTTTTCTTGACCATTTAGATAAAGTATTTAAAATAGAGATTGAGTTATACTACCACGATGAAAAAAGAGAGGCTTTTTTTAATGCTATCAAAAAAAGTTCTAATGATGCTAAAAATATAACATATATATCATATGACAAAAATGACAAATATGGAAACCACTCTTTTATAGACATCATAGATAAAAAAAGGAAAAAAAGTTACATTGAGTATTTAACCAATGATTACTATAAAATTATGAAAAGTTATAAAAATTGAATATAGTCATAGCAGGAGCAGGGAAAGTTGGTTATTTTTTAGCCAAAGAGCTTATGGAAGATAACGAAGTTACACTTATTGATAGTAATGCAAAAACTATTCAAAATATAGATGATACTCTTGATGTTTTAAGTATATGTGGAGATGTTGAAAATCCTCACACATATAGAAACATAAAAGAAGATATTGATCTTTTTATTGCTGTTACTGACTCTGATGAAGTCAATCTTTTATCATCTTTAATTATTGATAATATAGTAAATGTAAAAGAGAAAATTGTTCGTCTTAAAAATGACTTTTTTATGAGTGATAAAATAAAAAAGAAACTAAATATAACTGAGATTATAACACCAGCAATTGACGTTGCAAACACTTTTAACTACCTTGTAGATTTTCCACATGCAAACAATATAAAAACATTTGATTACACAAAAGCTTTTCTGCTCTCTATGAGAACACATGATGAGTTAGAGCCTATCTTAATATCTACTTTTAGAAAAAGCTTAGAAGATAGAGTCATATTGGCAGGTATAGAAAGAGGAGATAAATTTTTTATACCAGATGAGATGGCAATGATTATGCCAAAAGATTTAGTATACTTTTTTACATTTCCTTCTCAAATGAATGATTTAAGAGTAACTATATGCAATAAATCAACAAAACAAGAGATAAAAAACTGCATTATATATGGTGCAAATCAACTTGGCCTTGAGATTGCAAAAGTTTTAATCAAAAAAGGTTTAAATATAAAACTAATTGATAAAACATTAGAAGGTTGTAAAAATGCAAATACAATTCTTAAAAATAGTGCAGAAGTTATAAAAAGTAACTATAATCTAGACTTTCTTTTAGAACATCATGCACAAAATGCCAATATATTCATTGCAGCAACCACTAATGATGAGTTTAATATAACCAAATGTATAGAAGCAAACCAAAAAGGCATTGAAAAAGTAATCGGTATACATAATAATAGACAATATGCCTCACTGATGAGAAAACTAGGCATTGAGGTAATTCGTGGTGAAAAAATGAATGCTTATTATAGAGTACTGGAAAAAATATCTTCATCAAATATTGTTGCCCAAAGAGCATTTTGTGGTGGAGAAGGTATGGTTTATCTTAGAAAAATACCTTATGAAATGATTGGGAAAAAACTAGAAATTCCCAATAAAATATATGGAAAAGGTATCTTTTTTGTTCAAAGAGGAAAACACTTTATCTCTTACAATAATATTGAGTCCTTTGAGGAAGGTGATATTATAACTTGTTTTTCACTTTCAAAAGATACAAAAGCAATAACAAATTGGTTCAAACAAAAAATAGATGAATAATAAAAATATACTAAAATTTACATCTACTGTAGGTATAGTTGTCTTTTTTGCACTACTTATTCCTCCTATTATCGGTTTTTTCTATGGTGAAAATGTAACAACATACTTTTTGACAATGCTTTTTTTACTTTTTTTAAATGGGACTATTTTTTATCTGCTTAAAGACCATGACTTTACACTAAGTGTAAAAGAGAGCATTATATCAGTAAACTTAATCTGGATTCTTTTAGGAGTTGCAGGAGCAATCCCTTTTGTTTTACAAGTCAATCTTAATATATGGGACTCTTTTTTTGAATCTATAAGTGGTTTTACAACAACAGGAGCAACAGTTTTTAGTAATATTGAAGCACTTCCTCACAGTATACTTTTTCATAGAAGTCTTACTCATTGGATTGGGGGAATGGGTATTATTGTGCTTGGAGTTGGACTTCTTCCTCTTCTAAATCCAAATGGCTCACTCTCACTCTTTAAAGCAGAATCAACTGGTATATCAATTGATAAAATATCCCCAAAGATTAAAGATACTGCTGTAAAGCTATGGATGGTTTATGCTCTTTTCACATTTTCAAATTTTTTACTACTTATGGTATTTGGTATGAATTGGTTTGATGCATTAGCACATGCATTTTCTACTATATCAACAGGTGGATTTTCTACTAAAAATAGTTCACTTGGATATTATAACAATAGTGATGCTATTCTTTGGACAACAACATTTTTTATGTATATCTCAAGCTTAAACTTTATTGCTCATATCAAATTTTTTATGGGAGATAAAAGAGCATACTTTCATGAAGAATTTAAATGGCTAACAGCTATGCTAATAGCTCTTAGTTTAGGTCTTGCATTTGCTCATGTAAATAATAGTAATGATAGTTTTTATACTGCTCTTACTCATGCCTCATTTACTATAGTATCTATATCAACCACAACAGGTTTTGCAACGCTAAACTATGAAACTTGGGGAAATGTAGCAGTTATGATAATCTTTTTTGCCATGATACTTGGAGGAAATACAGGATCAACAGCTGGTGGTATAAAAAGCATACGACATATTATATTTTTTAAAAATATATTTTTTGAGATTAAAAGATCAATTCAGCCAGATACAATCTCTTCCATATTTATAGATAACAAAGAGATTAAAAACTCAACTATTCGCTCGGTATTTGGATTTTTATCTCTATTTACAATGACCATATTTTTAACTATGGCTTATCTATATGCAAGAGGCCTTGATGAGATGAGTTCAATCTCAACTGCTATCTCTATGGTAGGTAACATTGGTCCTGGCTTTGGACTAACTGGTCCTACTGAAAACTATGGTTTTTTTACTTGGTATGATAAAATAGTGCTTAGTATTTCTATGATTATAGGTAGACTTGAGTGTTATACTGTTTTTATACTGTTTTCTTCCTCCTTTTGGAAAAAGTTTTAGATGGGCTTTAAAGAGTTTCATCAACAATTTAAACACCTAGATATTCAAGAGAGCATAGAGTTTTACTCAGTTTTTGATGGACACCCTTTTTTAAAATATATAAAATTAGATGAAGACTTAACTACATGTATACAGATAAATATTTTAGATAGGATAGATGAGTTAAAACCTTATTTTATCTATGATGAAAATAGAGATTTCCAAAAAGATTTAGAATCAATCTTGATACGTCTAGCTATTGGTGATAGAAAAAG
>CAZIAJ010000216.1:0-3499 GCA_964537565.1 uncultured Sulfurospirillum sp. | reverse complement strand
AAATAGAATAATTTTTATTTAAGGATAAAATGACAAAATAGTGTCAGTTTAAAATATTGATGAGAAAAGAAGTCAGTTGTAAACAAATAATTAAAGGAGGTTCTATTGAAAGAGATAGTAGTTGAGAATGGACATCAACCTTCTACTTCTGAGTTAGTTCAAGAAGTTGCAAGAGAAGTACAAAATGTTCCTAAAGAGAGCAGGAGAGACTTTTTACGAAAAGGTTTCCTTTTTTCTGTTGCAGCAGCGGCTACATTAGGTACTGTAACAAAACTCGAAGCTAAATCACCAATCAATCCGAAAAATTTACCACCTAATAATCCAGAATGGGGTTTTAAATGGGGGAGAGATAATAATCAAAATCCTTATGGTGTACCATCTAAATATGAAGCAAACGTAGTAAGACGTTTCGTTCCATGGTTAACAGCTGATCAAAAAGCTTCTATAAGTTTTACTCCTTGGCAAGATTTAAAAGGGATAATAGTTCCAAATGGACTTCATTTTACTAGAAGTCATGGGGGAGTGATTGATATCAATCCAAAAGAGTGGAGGTTGATGATTCATGGACTTGTTGAAAAAGAAGTTATTCTTACACTAGAAGATATAAAAAGATATCCTAGTATCAGTGTAATTCACTCATTTGAGTGTGCTGCAAATAACGGTATGGAGTGGAGAGGACCTGGTCTAAATTCACTACAGGTTACTCATGGAATGCTCTCTTGTTCTGAGTGGACTGGAGTTCCTCTGAAAGTTATTTTAGAAGATATTGGTCTTAAAAAAGGTGCTAAGTGGATGTTCCCTGAGGGCTCTGATCCAGCTGGTGTTGGAAGAAGTGTTCCTATTGAAAAAGTTTTAGATGATGCGATGTTAGTTTATGCAATGAATGGTGAAGCTCTTCGTCCAGAACAAGGTTATCCAGTAAGACTTTTTCTTCCAGGTTGGGAAGGAGCTATACAAGTTAAGTGGTTAAAGCGCCTTAAATTTGATGATAAATCATGGATGGTTAGAGAAGAGAGTACAAAATATACTATGCTTCAAGCAGATGGACATGCAAAAATGTACAATTGGTCATTTGAAGCAAACTCTGTTATAACATCTCCTTGTCCAGAACGTGATTGGAAAGAGCAAAAACATGGAAAGATTAAAGTAGAAGGAATTGCATGGTCTGGTAAAGGTGCAATCTCACATGTAGATGTATCTACTGATGGTGGCAATACATGGGAGCAAGCAAGATTTACAAGTATTGTTCTTCCAAAAGCAGTATGTAGATTTGCGCTTGAAGTTGAGTGGGATGGAAAGCCTATGCTTCTTCAAAGTAGAGCAACTGATGACACTGGATATACTCAGCCAATGGCAAAACAACTTGTTGATGCTCGCGGTAAAGAGTCAGTTTATCATAGAAATGCTATCCAAACATGGGAAGTAAAAGCTGATGGGGAGGTAAACAATGTACATGTCTACGCTTAAAATAATAGCAGGAGCATTATTATTAGCTTCGTCTTTGAATGCAGCTAGCCATACAGTAGCAAGTCCTGATAGTTATCCTTATCCTAGTGTTGTTATTGATAAAGATGGCAATAAAATTAATGTTGATGGGGCAAAACTTTTACCCCAAACTATACAAGTAAAACATGTATATCACTCACCTTATAGTGGTGAAGGTTATAACTTAGGTGAAAAAGCGACTAAAGAGCAGGTTGCAGCATGGAATACAGATACAAGACCAGATGGTAAAGGTTTACCAGAAGGAAAGATGGATGTATTAGCTGGATCTGAAGTATTTATAGCTAAGTGTGCCAGTTGTCATGGTGATTTTGGAGAAGGTGTTGATAGATTTCCTGTCCTCTCTGGAGGTCAAGGAACCTTAAAACTTCATCCAAAAACAGGTGGTGACCCTGGTCCTCAAAAAACTATAGGAAGTTATGCTCCTTATATTGCACCATTTTTTTGGTACATACAAACAGCTATGCCTCTTTCAGCTCCTAAATCTTTAACGAACGATGAAGTTTATGGAATCTTAGGATACTTACTTCAGCTAAATGAGATTCAAGTAGATGGTAAAGATATAGAAGATGAGACTGTAATAGATAGAAAGTTTATTATGTCAGTTCATTTACCAAATGAAAAAGGTTTTGAGTATAACAACCTAAGAGTAGCTGATACAAAAAACACAAGATGTATGAAAAATTGTATAGATACAAAAAATATGACAATTATGCATATACAAACTGATGGAACTGTAGTAGAACCTGAGTTTGGTGAAGAGAGATATTACTATGGTAAAGCTAAAGTAGAAGAGGTCGGAAGTGCTGTTAAAACTGCATATGAAAACACTTGTGCTGGCTGCCATGACTCAGGCTTAGTTGGATCTCCAAAACTTGGAGACAAAGCTACTTGGGATAAGATTTCAAAACAGACTTTAAAAGATATTTTTGATCATGCAATCAATGGTTTTAATGCAATGCCTCCAAAAGGTGGAGATACGTCACTTAAAGATGAAACGGTTAAAGATATAGTTAAGTATATGCTAGAACAAAGTAAATAAACAAAAGGAGAAAATATGATTAATGCAAAAAAATTATTAGTAGTAGTTTTAATGGGTATGATTAGTACAAGTGTTGTATATGCAACAAGTATGGAATCTTTAGTAGCAGAAGGTCGTAAGGTATTTGTTACGAAGAAACTCGGAAATTGTTTGGCATGCCATGCAGTTCAAGGAGATGAAGGAATACCTCAAACTGGTAATATTGGTCCAAAATTAGCTAATTTAGATAGCTATCCAAAAGATTATCTATTTGATAAGATTTGGGATCCAAATAAGACTGTACCAGATACATTGATGCCACCTATGGGTAGAAGTCATAAGATAACTAAGCATCAAGTAGATGCACTTGTAGCATACCTACAAGCAACAACAAAAGCAAAATAAGGAGAATTAGAATATGAAAAGAAGAAATTTTTTAGGATTAGGTTTTACAACAATGGCAGTAGCAGCACTACAGAGTGCAAGTAGTGCAAGTATATTAACAGAACACCCAAAGGCTTTTGAATCTAAAAGTAGTGACGAGGCAATTAAAAATGCATTTGGTACAAATGATGTAATAAAAGATGATAAAGTATCTTTAAAGCTACCAGATATTGCAGAAAATGGAGCAGCTGTTCCTGTTACAGTATCAACAAGTCTTGAAAATGCTAAAACAATGGCTATCGTAATTGATGGAAATCCACGTCCTTTAGCTGCAGCATGGGAACTAAGTGAAGGAACTATACCAGAATTTTCAACTAGAATTAAAATGAGAAAGACTGGTAATGTTAGATTGATAGTAGAAGATGCAAATGGAAAACTACACGAAACTGTTAAGCAGGTAAAAGTTACAGTTGGTGGATGTGGTGGTTGATTTAACCAACCTCACTATAAAAAAATAAAATAAAATAATAGGAAAAGAAATGGGAATTAAAGCAATAGCAAAAGTTAAAAAAGATATAGCAACAGTTAAGT
>CAZIAJ010000215.1:0-3506 GCA_964537565.1 uncultured Sulfurospirillum sp. | reverse complement strand
TATAAAGAGATAAATCTACATCTTATCGAAAACAAAAAACAAGAAGATATAGTTTTACATGTAAATCAAGGCAACTATAAAAAAGAGACTTTAAAAGTAAATGCAAAAAAAGTAAAACCTCCAAAAAGCGAAGAAAATAGAATCTATAAAGAGTACTTAGAATCTAAAAAGATATATGCAATACTCACAAAAAAAAGATATTGGAAAAAACCTTTTCTAATCCCACTAAACTCAAAAATAACAAGTTACTATGGAAATGCTAGAGTCTTTAATGGTTCATTAAAAAGTTTTCATTCAGGAACAGATTTTAGAGCTCCAACTGGTACAAAACTAAAAGCTATAAATGATGGTGTTGTAGTAGTGGCTAGTAAGAGATATTACTCAGGAAATGCTGTTATAATTGACCATGGTGAAGGAATATATAGTTCATATTCACACCTAAGTAAGATAAAAGTAAAAGTAGGACAAAAAGTAAAACGAGCAGAAGTAATAGGACTAAGTGGTGCTACAGGAAGAGTAACAGGACCCCATCTTCACTTTTCTATCATTATTGAGTCTAAAAAAGTAGACCCTTTAGACTTTATAGAAAAGATAAATTCATTGTTTAAAAAAATTTAGTATAATAAAATAAAAAATTAGGAAAAACATTGAAAATAATTAGTTCTGATTATATCCTTACATGTAACGATGGTTTTGAAATACTTCAAAACTCTTCTATATGCTTTGATAAAACTATCTTGGATATAGACAAATTAGAAAATTTGATAAAAAAATACCCTAAAACAGAAGTTATTGAACTACCTAAGAACTCTGTGCTAATGCCTGGACTTATAAATCCTCATGTGCATCTTGAATTTAGTGCAAACAAAACATCTCTAAAATATGGAAATTTTATCACTTGGTTAAACTCTGTTATAGAGAAGAGAGACAATCTGCTCTCATCTTGTAACAATGAAGTGATAGATAAACAACTTAAAATCATGCAAAAAAGTGGTACTACCTCTTTTGGCGCGATAAGTAGCTTTGGGAATGATTTTGAAGCTTGTTATAAAACTCCTCAAAGAGTTGTTTTTTTTACAGAAGTTTTAGGAAGTCGTCCTGATGCAGTTGATATACTTTTTGAAGATTTTAAATCTCGCCTTAAGGTAAGTGAGAAGAATAAAAACGAAAGATTAATTCCTGCTATCTCTATTCACTCTCCTTACTCTACCCACCCTATTTTAGCTCGTAATGCCCTTGATATTGCTCGTAAAAATGGTTATGTTGTATCAACACACTTTATGGAATCAACGGCTGAAAGAGAGTGGCTAGATAGTGGCAAAGGAGAGTTCAATGACTTTTTCAATAACTTTGCACCAAATACAAAACCGATGAGCAATCCAAGTGATTTTATCGAGCTATTTTCTGGCTGTAAAACACTATTTACTCACTGTGTTCAAGCCAACAAAAGTGAGATAAAAAAGATAAAAAAGATAGGTGGAAGTATAACTCACTGTCCCGTTTCAAATAGACTTTTAGGGGTTGGTAGACTTGAGATAGAAAATATAGACAAAACTATGCTAAACCTTGGAACAGATGGACTTAGCTCCAATATCTCGCTTAATCTTTGGGATGAGATGAAAATGGCTATTATGCTGCATCACAAAGGTGATTTTAAAAAACTTGCTCCACTTCTTATAAAAATGGTAACAACAAATGCAGCCAAAGCACTTAATATAAATGCTGGAGAGATAAAAAAGGGTAAATTTGCAGATTTTATAGTATGCGAAATAGACTCTGATAAAGAAAATTTACCACTAAATCTAATACTACAAACAAAATTTACAAAAGCAACGTATATAAATGGAGAAAAAATATGATAATTTTAAAATGGATAGGAAAAGTTATAAGCTATATAAACAATCACTTTAAAGCAATGCTATTTATAACCCTGCTAATATATATTTTTACCCCCATAAGCCAAAAAGATTTAGCACAACCTAATCTTACAACTATTAGGATTGAAGGGCAAATATCACAAATAGATAATATTTTAGCTCAAATACAGAGTGCTTCACTTGATAATAATATAAAAGGTGTTTTACTGCGTGTAGATTCTCCTGGTGGTGCTTTAGCTCCTTCAATAGAACTAAGTATGGCTATCAAAAGACTCAATGAAATTAAACCTGTTATTGCATATGCAGCTGGAAGTATGACAAGCGGAAGCTACTATGCCTCTATCTGGACAAGAAAAATCATAGCAAATCCTGGTGCTTTTATAGGCTCTATTGGAGTTTTATTTCAAGCACCAAACATAAAACCACTTGCAGATAAACTTGGTATCAAAGAACAAATTGTAACAGCTGGAGAGTACAAACAGATAGGCACTTTCACTAGAGAGTGGAATCCTAAAGAAAGAAGTGCTTTAAAAGAGCTGATTGACGATGCTTATGGGCTTTTTATCAATGATGTTGCAAATGCTAGAGGGCTTAAAATCTCAAAAGCAAAAGAGTTCGCAAATGCTAAAGTTTTTATAGCGTATAAAGCGAAGAAAGTAGGACTTATAGATGAAGTAGGTTCACTATACATCGCTCAAAAAGAGCTTGAAAAAATGAGTGCTGTAGACAATCCAATCTGGCAAAAGCCAAGTGAACTTGATAACTTTTTAAAAGAGTTTAAAAGTAGTGTATCTTCACCTTTATTCAGTTTTGGTCTCAGATAAATCTTTAACAATATTCATACTATTTTTTAACTCATAGTGTCCATTTTTTACACGTGCTAGTATCCCATCTTCAATAAGTACTTTAAAGGTATTTACTACAGTTGGTTTACTAGCATTTAACTTAAGTGTAATATCATCATATGTTCCTATAAACTGATTGTTTTCATCTATGTTATTAAAAATATGCTCAATTATTTGTACTCTTTTCCCACCTATAGTTTTTAGTATTTTAAGTAGAGTATTCTTATTATTTAGCTCATCTTTATAAAATTGAGCACTTGCATTTTTAATAACAAGTGAAAAAAGTTCTTGAAGGTTTAATGGTTTTAAGATATATCCATCTGCTTTTAACTCAATAGCTTTTAATAAAAAGTTACTTTCAGAGTGTGCAGTTACAATAATAACTGATATATTTCTATACTTCCGTTTTATCTCACGAAGTAAACCAATGCCATCAAGTCTAGGCATATTTAAATCAGTAATAACTATATCTATTGAGTGTTCTTTGAGCACTTCTAATGCTTGCATACCATCTTGAGCACAGTACAACTTTTTACAAAAGCTTTCTAAAGATAGTTTTAACTGTGATAGTGCTTTAGGTTCATCCTCAACACAAAGTATTCTCATTTTACTAATAATAGTTATATCAAGTATCAAAACTAGCCCTTTTGTAAAAAATATTTTACTTTATTGGATTATACATCTATAATAATAAAAATTTATTTAAAAAGTAAATATTTTACTTAATCTTAAATGGCAATACAATTTCAAAAATAGCACCCGTTAGATGATTTTGTGATTTAAT
>CAZIAJ010000214.1:0-3511 GCA_964537565.1 uncultured Sulfurospirillum sp. | reverse complement strand
ATTTAAATCTTCATCTATAGAATCATAAAAAGAGAGATAATCTTGTTGAAATTTATTTTCTGAAACATAGTGAAAAAAAGATTTTTTATTTTCATTTTTATAAGCTCTTACCATCTTTTTAAACACCTTTTCTACCTTATCATTTTGACTCATATCTGATGAGGCAAATAAAGATGTTGAAAAAATCAAACTTAAAATCAATATAGCTTTATTTAACATAGTATTCTCCTTTAAAGTTTATATGTCAGTATACTACAATATAATTGCAAATTAATTGTGATTTAGATAAAATTCGTCAAAAATTAAGGAGTATATGTGCAAGTAAATATAATTTATTGTAATCAGTGAGCTTATAGACCTAAAGCTACCCGTGCGGTAGATGAAATTGCATCGGTCTATCCAGATGCTGATATAGCAGGAGTTCCAAGTTTTGGTGGTGTATTTGAGATAGAAGTTGATGGAACAACAATTTTTTCAAAAGAGAAAGAAGGAAGATTCCCAATAGATGGAGAATTAGTAAAACGTATTAAAGAGTTCGAGTTTTCTAAAGAAACGGAATAACTAAAAAAAGAGTTACCATACACAAAAGAGTTTGGAGTGTGATGATAGAAGCCATAAGGGTTACATCTCCTCCTAGCTCACGAGCAAGTATATATCCACTAACAGCTGTAGGCATAGCTCCAAAAATTACTGCTATTGCTAACATTTCACTTGATAAACCAAACATCATGCCTATACTATATATAACAAAAGGAAAATATATAAGCTTTGCGATAACGGCAACTATTAACTCTTTTTTAGCTAATTTTAGATACTTGAACTCCAATCCAACACCAACAGAGAGTAGCCCAATAGGAAGAGCTGCTGCACTCAAGATAGTAAGAGATTTTAAAACAACTATTGGTAAAGCAATATCTGAAGCATTTATCAACCCGCCTATAACACAAGCCATTATAAGTGGGTTTTTTATAAGTGTTTGTAAGAATTTCAAAAGTAAAAATTTTCCATCTCTCATATATAAAGCAAAAGTGGAAATACATAAAACATTTATAAAAGGGATAACAAAAGCCATCACAATAGCTGCTAAAACTAAACCTTTATCACCATAAACTGAATCAACAAAAGCTAAAAGTACATATGTATTAAACCTAATACCTCCTTGCATTATAGAGGTAAACCCTTTATTGTTAAACTTTATAAAAAAGTTTAGTAAGATAAGAGAAAAAAATACAATACTTATAGTTAGTAATGCTGTTGTTACTAAATTTAAAGTTTTTTCTAAATCTATATTAGAAGTCGATATTTTGTATATTAGAAGAGATGGCATAAGAACATAGTAAGTAAACTTATCTGCCATTGGCCAAAAATCTGTTGATGGAAACTTTATACGTTTAAAAAAATAGCCCAATAAAATAAGCGAAAAAATAGGAATAAGAGTATTGACTATATGTTCCATTAGTTTTTTGTTTTAAACCCCTCTTTTTTAATCAGTTCTTTTAAATTATCTCTACACTCCCCTTGAAATTCCATCCACTCATCTTTACAAGTTCCACCACTACCAAGTCTCTTTTTGATTTTTTTACAAAGCTCTTTCATTTGCGTTTGAGGTATAAAAAAGGGACCCATAATACTAACAGGTTTCCCTCTTCTTTTTTCCATTTTAAACACTATTGAGTGTTCTTTGGGCTCTTTTTTTTCTTTTAGTATCTCTTTTATACCTTTTTTAGTATCACTACTCCATGATTTATCATTGTCTAATGCTGAGCCAATCTTAATTTTCATGTTTCTCTTTATAAGCTTCGTAATCACCTTTAAAATCTATAACTGTTCCATCTGCTCTAAACTCTATAATCCTATTTGCATATGCATCAATAAGCTCTCTATCGTGAGTAACACAAATAACGTTGCCAACAAATTTAAATAACCCTTCTCCAAGAGCAATAATAGCTTCTAAATCAAGATGATTATCTGGTTCATCAAGGAGTAAAAAATTGCCTTTTTGAAGCATCATTTTAGAAAGCATCATACGATGTTTCTCTCCACCACTTATACTTTTGATACTTTTTTTCTGCTCTTCACCACTAAAAAGCATACGTCCTAAACATTTTCTAATTTCATCAAGGTCTTTATTTTCATCATAAGTCTGTAGCCACTCAAAAAGTTGTTCATCACCATCTATCAAATCAGTAGTATTTTGTGGAAAATAACTAGGCTCTATAGTAGCTCCCCACTTAACCTCTCCACTTTCACATTTAAGTTCACCCATAATTATATTTAAAAGAGTAGTTTTACCAACACCGTTTGGTCCAATAAGAGCTATTTTATCTCCTTTTTCAACTTTTAAGCTAAAATCTTTTAAAACTACTTTATCATATGATTTATTTATATTTACAAGTTCTAAAACTTCATTTCCTATATCTCTTTTTGCTTTAAAAATAATACTTGGATCTCGTCTAGTTGAGCTTTGTAAATCCTCAATATTTAGTTTTTCAAGCCTTTTTTGACGAGAAGTTGCCTGTTTTGCTTTTGAAGCATTTGCACTAAATCTTCTAACAAAAGCTTCAAGTTCCTCTTTCTCTTTTAGTTTCTTACCTTGTTCTAGTTCTTGTTGTTTACTTATAAGGTTTGCTGCTATATACCAGTCATCATAATTACCAGTAAATTCACGTATTTTTCTAAAATCTACATCTAATATATTTGTACAAACTGAATTTAAAAAGTGCCTATCATGAGAGATAACAATCATTGTTCCTTCGTGACGCTTTAACTGCTCTTCTAGCCAAGAAATAGCTTCTAAATCAAGGTTGTTTGTAGGCTCATCTAAAAACAAAATATCTGGTTTAGGATATAAAACTTGTGCAAGTAAAATTTTAAATTTATCACCTCCAGTAAGTGAACTCATCAAATCATTGTGAACTTCAACTGGAAAATCTAATGCACAAAGAATCTTCTCTATATGAACATCAACTTCATAAGTTGGGTCTTCTTCTGCACAGATTATCTCAAGTTCTGCTAGCCTATCATTTACTTTTTCATCTTCAAAATCACCATTTATATATAAATCTTCTTTCTCTTTGATTGCATCATAAAGTCTTTTATTTCCATACATTACAGCATCTTTTAGAGTAAAATCTTCATAAGCATACTGATTTTGTCCAAGTGTCCCAACTTTTAATCCACTTTGAATTGATATATTCCCACTTGTTGGCTCTAGTTCACCTGAGAGTATCTTCATGAAAGTACTCTTTCCTGCTCCATTTGCCCCAATAAGACCATATCTCTTACCTGCATCTAACTTTAAACTTATATCTTCAAACAGCAATTGTGCTGAAAATCTCATCGTAATATTGTTTGCTTCTAACATAAACTCTCTTTATATATTTTTCACGATTATACCATAAATTAAGGTATAATACACAGTAAAAAGATTTAACCAAGGTAAATATGTGCTAACAGAAATAAATAGAATTAAACAGAACTCTATTTTTAAAAAAGATAGTGATTTTTTTTC
>CAZIAJ010000213.1:0-3548 GCA_964537565.1 uncultured Sulfurospirillum sp. | reverse complement strand
GGATATATAACACTTGGAGAAATAAACAAAAATTTTGCTATAGATATAATATTTTTTTTAAAAGAATTATCAGTAAATCTTAAATTAGAATACGTTGATTTAGATTCTGTAGATATTGATTATAGAATGTTAGCAAAACTACCCTTTACTCAACTAAAAAAGTTTGGTGCACTTCCTATCAAAGAAGATGAGATTAATGTTTATATAGCACTAATAGACCCTATGAATATGAACTCACAAGAAGGTGTTCAAAGAATTTTCCCTAGAAAACTTGTAAAATATGTAATAGCAGAACCTTTTCAAATTGAAAAATATATTAACAAAGCAGAAATGAGCGAAAGCATTAAAGGGTTAATTGGAGAAATAAGAAAAGAATTAACTTCAAGTGCTGCTGAAAATCCACAAGAATCATCTGGGATTTTAAAACTAATAGAAATAATCTTAAAAACAACTATTTTAGCAGGAGCTAGTGATATACATATTGAACCAACAGAAAATAACTGTATAGTAAGAGGTAGAATAGATGGTATGCTTAATGAAACTTTTATCTTTGATAAAGATATATACCCTCCTCTAGCCTCAAGAATGAAGCTATTATCAAATATGGATATAGCAGAAAAAAGAAAACCACAAGATGGACGTTTTTCAGCAACGATTTTAGGGCGTGAGTACGACTTTAGAATTTCTACACTTCCTATACTAAATGGTGAATCTATAGTAATACGTATCCTCGATAAATCAAAAGTAATGATTAATATTGAAGATTTAGGTATGCATCCTAATAACTATAAAAAATTTAGTAAAGCTATGAAAGCACCATATGGTATTATATTTGTTACAGGACCAACAGGAAGTGGTAAAACAACAACTCTTTATGCCGCACTTAATGCCATAAAAAACGTCCAAACCAAAATAATTACTGTTGAAGACCCAGTAGAATATCAACTAAATTTAACGCAACAAGTTCAAGTAAATCAAAAAGCTGGATTAACATTTGCAAATGCGCTAAAGTCAATACTCAGACAAGATCCAGATATTATTATGATTGGTGAAGTTAGAGATTCAGAAACACTAAGAATTGCTGTGCAAGCAGCACTTACTGGACACTTAGTATTTTCAACTCTTCATACAAATGACTCTGTTAGTGCAATTACAAGAGTTATGGATATGGGAATTGAGCCATATCTTTTAAGCGGTTCATTAGTAGCAATAGAAGCTCAAAGGCTTGTAAGAAAACTATGTCCACATTGTAAAGTAAAAATTACACTTCCTGATAAAACATTAGAAAACATTAAAAAATATCTTCCAAGTAGTTATCAGTTTTATAAACATCATGGTTGTGAAAAATGTGCCCAGACTGGATATAAAGGTAGAGAAATGTTATCAGAAATTCTTCCGATAAGTGAAAAAATGTCAAGTATGATAGCTCAAAGTGAAAGTAAAAAAGCTATTTATGATCAAGCGGTAAGTGAAGGTTTTACAGATATGTTCCAAGATGGTGTCATAAGAGCGGCAAATGGAATAACAACATTAGATGAAATTATAAGGGTGGCAAAATCATGAAATATTTTGAAATACATTCTATTTTTAAGGGAAAAAGAAATATAAAAGTTATTCAAGCTCCAAATAAAAATGATGCTCTGAGTATGGCTAAATCAAAAATACCAGGTATCATTGTTAATTTAAAACAGACTTCAGCTCCAGTTGAAGATCAATTAATTAAATTCAAAGAAAATCTATTAGATACTTTGACAAAAAAAACCATTAAAATGAAAGACCTAATTGCTGCTACTAGACAATTAGCTGTTATGACTGATGCTGGTATTTCTATTCATGATAGTATTAAAGAAGTTTCATCTGCAACTATTGATAAAACACTTAAAAAAATATTTGAACAAATTGATGATGATTTAAATTCTGGCCTTAGTTTGACAGAATCAATGATGAATTTTAGACATGAACTAGGTGATGTTACTGTTGCTATGGTTGAATTGGGTGAGAGTACTGGTAATATGGCTGAATCTCTTGAAAAACTTTCAGAAATTTTAGAAGAGATAGAAGAAAACAGACAAAAATTCAAAAAAGCATTAAGATATCCTATTACTGTTATAATTGCAATTGGTATTGCATTTACTATTCTTATGGTATATGTTGTACCTAAATTTAAAGATATATTTTCTAAATTACATGCTGATCTTCCTGTACCAACAAAAATTTTACTATTTATGGAACATATGGTAAACAGTTATGGACATTTTCTCCTTTTAGGAATTATTGTAACTATCGTTACATTTAAATTTTTGCTAAAAAATAATGAAGAATTTAAAGCTGGATATGATCAATATATATTAAGAGTTTATCTTATTGGTAATATAACGTTTTATGCAACACTTAGTAGATTTACTTTGGTTTTTACAGAATTAATTAGAGCTGGTATACCTATATCTGATGCACTAGATACTGCTTTATTGACACTTGATAATGTTCATTTAAAAAAACAGTTGGCTGCAGTTAAAACATCTGTAAGTCGTGGTATATCACTAACTGAATCATTTAGAGATACTGGTCTTTTTGAAGGTATGCTTATTCAAATGATTCATGCAGGTGAGCAAAGTGGTACACTTGATAAAATGTTAGATAAAGTAACAATTTATTTTAAATCAAGATTTAATGATATTATTGACAATATAGCCTCTTATATAGAGCCTATACTACTTGCTTTTATTGCTGGTATGGTTCTTCTTATGGCACTTGGTATCTTTATGCCTATGTGGGATATGGCACAAGCAGTTAAAAACTAAAATATGTCAATTTACAATTGACATATTTTAAAATGGCCAAAGAGATTCAACATATTTTGAACCCCATGGTTTTTCAGTGGCTCTATCTATTTCACCTTCTGTTTTATACAATATCTTTGCATCAGCAATATACTTTGAATCAATTGTATTTTTCTGATCTATATCATAAGGTCTTATTACACCACTTATCTGTATAATCTGTTTTTCTCCGTTTACTAGAAGTTCACGATTCCCTGCAATAAAATAATTCCCATTTTTTAGTATTTTTATAATTCTTGCTGAAATTGTTGTAGTAAAAGATTCATTTCTACTATTTTTGCCACTTCCCTTATAAGAGTTTGTTGATCCTGATTCAAAACCAATTTGACCAGCTTGATTGAGAACACCACCACCAATACCACTAAAAACACCTGCTCCTAATTTATCACTACTATTTTCTGAAATGGTTTTTTCTCCAGCAGAACTCTGAGCTATGCTTTCACTTATTACAACTGTAACAATATCATTTGGATTCATTGCCTTTAAATCTGCAAAAAGAGGGTTATCTCCTTGTCCAAAAAGACTGCCTGGATTACTAACTGTTTGCTGCTTTGTTGCAGGAGGAAGTTGTTCCACATAAACCGGAGGTTTCATATTCATTTTAGGATCAACTGGGTGCGTTGAACACCCTACAAACAATACTCCAACTAAAACTATAGATAAAGATAACTTCATTAATGCTCCAAATTTTTACTATATATCATATAC
>CAZIAJ010000212.1:0-3619 GCA_964537565.1 uncultured Sulfurospirillum sp. | reverse complement strand
AAAAATGTCTATAAATGTATCTGCTAAGCAGTTTAATGATTACTCATTTGTTGATACAATATCGAAGTATATAAAACAGATTGATTCTTCTAAACTTGATATAGAGTTAACAGAATCTGTATTTATATTTGGTTTTGAGGAAAATTTTAAGATTATAGATAGTATAAAAAAGTTAGGTGTAACTATATCTTTAGATGATTTTGGTACAGGTTACTCATCTTTGTCTTATCTGAAAAAAATACCATTTGATACAATAAAAATAGATAAAAGTTTTATAGATGATTTAGAAGATAAGTCAGAGGATAAATTATTTATCAATATGATAGTAAGTATAGCTAAGTCATTGAAACTTACAGTTGTGGCAGAGGGAGTAGAGAGTAAAACACAATTAGAATATCTTAAAAAGATAGAGTGTGATTTATATCAAGGATATTTATGCTCCAAACCTCTAAAAGTAGATGAATTTGAAGCATTATTTATAAATCAAAATTGTGCTAATTAAGTCCTCTTAACATAACACCTAAAAATATAGCAATTAATCCTAAAAATATATTTAGAGGTAAAAGTCTATTCGGGAGAAGCCTTACTAGCTGTTTTACTTTTTCTATATCATCACTCTTTAAAGCTTTTGAAGCTCTAAACCTTTGGATATACATGTAGATAAAGTTTAGCGTCATAATAGTCCATATACTCTCTTTTAGATGTACTATCCATCCATCATGTCCAGCTCCAATCAGTAAAATAATAGCTGTAGTAACACTTATCAATATAAATGGAATTACCAGATTAAAAAGATTGCCGATTATCTCTAATGTTTTTTCAAGCTTTATTTTTGGGTTGTCTATATTTTGAAGAGAAGGGTGTACGGCAAAGCGCATCATAATCATGCCTCCAACCCAAATAACAGCTGATAATATATGTAAAAACAGAACAATAGTCGCGTAGTTTTCGTAGAGGTCTTTCATGATAATCCTAAATTTTTTCGTTATTCTAGTAAAATAAGGCATAAAATTTGCTTATAGTGTTACAAATTTATTCAAAGGAGTTAAAATGCAATCTGATCTTTTTAGACTAGATCCAATGGCAGCTAGTAGTTATGGTATATATAACTCAATAAAAGCAGAAGAGGGTAGCTTTTTAGATTTTCTTCTTAATTATGATTCCAAAGCTGCAAATGAAGATGATAATTCTTGGATAAATGAACTTTTAACAAAAGATAATCTCAATAATATAACTTCATCAGAAGTTTTAAAAGAGTTAAATTTAAATGGATTTAGTACAACAGATTTTTTATCACAAAAGAGTATGAGGGAGTAGATATCTACTCCCAACTATTGCCATGATATACCAAACTTATGTATGATGGCAATATTAGATTTATAAAGCTTCGTTATTGGTTTCACCTGTTCTGATACGTACAGATTTTTCAATGTCACTTACAAAAATCTTGCCATCACCTATTTTACCAGTTTTTGCACTATCTGTAATGATTTTTAAAACTTCATCAACTATCTCATCTTTAACAACGAGTTCGATTCTTATTTTTGGTAAAAAATCAACCACATACTCTGCTCCACGGTAGAGCTCAGAGTGTCCTTGTTGTCTACCGTATCCTTTTACTTCACTAACTGTCATACCAGTAAGTTCTAAAGAGGCAAGTGCTTCTTTAACATCTTCTAGTTTAAAAGGTTTTATTATTGCTTCTATTTTTTTCATTTTCTTAATCCTTATAAGTTAAACGATTTTTCGCCATGTGTAGTTTCATCAAGCCCTACACTTTCGCTCTCTTCATCTACTCTACCACCACCAGTAATTGCAGAAGAGATATAATAAACAACAACAGTTCCTATTAGTGTTATAAGCCCAACAACAACAACTGATTCAACTTGAACTATAAATTGTCCCATTCTATCACCATCATCTTTTAGTGGACCATCCCATAAAAGATTTTTATCATTAAGTGCAAGGAAACCAGTTGCCAAAGCTCCCCAAAGACCAACTAAAAAGTGAATACCAAAAGCATCTAAACTATCATCGTAACCAAGTTTTTTCTTCATAGTAGTTACACCAAAGAAACCTATAACAGAGCCAACTGAACCAATTATAATAGCTCCACTAACATCTACAAATCCAGCAGCAGGAGTAATAGCAACTAGACCAGCAACAACACCTGAAGCAGCTCCTAGAAGTGTAGTTCTTTTGTAGATTATATACTCAATTAGTATCCAAGTAAGACCAGCAACTGCTGGGGCAAGTGCTGTTGTAAAAAATGCTAAACCAGCAACTGCATTTGCACCAAAGGCACTACCTCCATTAAATCCAAACCAACCGAACCATAAAAGTGCAGCACCAAGAGCAGTAAGCATAACACTTATAGGTTTCATCGCAATTTTTGGGTAACCTTTTCTTTTTCCAACTAAAAATGCAAGAACAAGACCAGCAAGACCACCATTCATATGAACAACAGTACCACCAGCAAAATCAAGAGCACCTGCATCAAATAGGAATCCACCACCCCATACCATATGAGTTATAGGAGCATAAACAACAACTATCCAAAGTGCAGCAAAAACTAACCAAGTTGAAAATTTCATTCTTTCGATAACAGAGCCACTTGCAATGGCAACTGTAATTGCTGCAAATGTTCCTTGAAAGGCTATAAATACATACGTAGGATAAGTACCACTTAAACTATCCCAGCTAATACCATTTAAAAAGATGTTTGAAAAACCACCAATTACTTTATTAAGTCCACCATCAGCTGTACCAAATGCAATAGAGTAACCAAATGCAACCCAAACAACCATACCAACTAAAAATGCACTAAAAACCATCATATAAGTATTTAGTAAGTTTTTACTTCTTGTCATACCACCATAAAATAGTGCTAGACCAGCAGGTGTCATAAGCAGTACAAGAGCCGCACTAACCATCATCCAAGCAGTATCTCCACTATCTAACTTATCTTCAGCAAGAGCTAAAGATGGTAAAAGTGTTAACCATAACCATTTTTTCATTTGTTATCCTTTTATTTTTTCTATTTGGATTGTAACATTATGTTGTATGAAAAGTAAGTAGTTTAATGATTAAAAAATAGGCAGAATAGTTTTTGAGATAAAAATTTTTTAAGAAGATTGTCAATATATGTATTGTTTTTAATAAAGTGTTAATCCTATATTTTATAAATACCATTTGTGTTACTATTTTAACAAAATGTCTGATATAATATATAGATATATTTGGTGTAGATAAGGTACAAAAATGGATTTTCTTTTATTTAAAACATTTATTAGCCCTAAAGCTCTTGTCTTTTTTTATTATTTTGGAGCTGTATTTATACCTATACTTATCTGGTTTCTAAAAGATTGGTTGGTTGAAAATATCTATTTTATAAAAAAATGCTACAAGTTAACTAAAGATATATTTTATAAAAGCTTATCACTTAAAAGAAAAATCATTTTTATTTTACTATTTATCACAGCTTTTTTATTTACTGAACTGTTATGGAGAATGATGTTTGAATTTTTAATTGCATATATGCAAATAAGGGATTCCTTAGTAAACTAAGTATATTTTAATCCTATTGCATAATTTGAGATAATATATTACTATACTCTAT
>CAZIAJ010000211.1:0-3626 GCA_964537565.1 uncultured Sulfurospirillum sp. | reverse complement strand
TGAGATGGGTGCTTTTAGGCTACTTTTTTAGTGGTTTTTAGAGGTGCCCTTAATTTCTATTTGTTTTGTATCAGCATCCCAAATCTCTCTTCTACAGTTTTTGATACATTGCAAATGATGGATACTGCCATGTACTTCACATATTTTATCTTCTGAAAAACCAGCTTTTTGAAACTGTCCATCTACATTTGATGTGTAAATAAAATAATCATTGTTCTTTTTTTCTACCAACTCTAAAAGTAGTTTAAAACCATTATGTGGCACGGTATCTCTATAAAGATTTAATCTGTGTCCATAAAAAGCCCATGCTAAAGATGGATTTGTTTTGAACCATTTTGGATTAGCCATATTTTGAAAGCTAATTCCTAAATCTTTAATGATGGGATATGCTTTCCAAAAACCTTCGTTGCCTCTAAAGTCAGGTAATCCACTATCAACACCCATGCCGGCACCAGCAGTTATTAAAACAGCATCAGCATCCTCTATCCATTGTATAGCTTCTCTAATTTGTTCTTTAATCATTATAAATTCACCTTTGAAAAAAAAGATTGTGAAACTTTTGGTTCATTTATCAACTCAATAACTAATATTTTCTAAAACAAACATATTATATTTTATGCTTATAATATATTTCCTTCTCTTTGAAGTAATAAATACTCTTTAATCAGCCCTCTTGTTTCTGCAGGTGCAATTGATTTTGGTGAAACAAAATCATCATTAAATACTCTAATATATCGTGCTTTTAGATTTAAATACATCTCTACTTCATCAAACTTTTTGAGCCTGAAATACTGTTTCGTTCTTTCAGCACTTAAATTGACTCTTGGCAATTTAAAAATTATATTCTGAAGTTTTGTAGCTTGATTAATATTTTCTACCAAGAACAAATCACTAACTTCTTTTTTGTCAACTATTTCTAATCTTCTTTCATTTTTTGGGTTCCAATTATATGCAACTCTTCCTGGACCATAAGTAATGCTTCCTTTTGTGATTTTCGACTGTTTTAAATCCTCTTTTTTTACAATCCCTCGTATTAAAACACCACAGTAAATTTCTTTATCTTCATCACCCATACATATATCAACTCCACTATAATGCCAATATAAATGTTGTTGATTTTTATCTATTAATTGTTCTTTATCTTTATGAATATAAATATCTTCAATATTATTTGAAGGATCAATTAAATATACTTCTAACTCTGCGAACTCATATAGAGTACCATCTCTTAATAAATCAAAAGATTGAAAAGCTTCTATAGCTATATTATCAAATTGTTTTTGTATTTCTTTGATTTTCTGTTTCATGTTTATCCTTTAAATTAATCTTACCCTCAAGCACTTAAAATACTCTTAATTAAATTATAATCATTTTTATTATATCCGTACACTATAACTTTACAATCAACTACTATCTCTCTTGTAAAGAATTTTTTATATGCTTTTATAACCTCCTCCTTATCTAACCCTCCTATACCACACCCTATTAGAGGTAATACCAATTTGATTGTATTATGATGCTTTTTCCAATAAATCAGCAGATATTTTTCTATATTTTTCAAAATATCAAAAATTGTCTTGATAGTTGGAAGCCTGTCCGCAGCATATATGCCTTTATTGTAGTCAATGACAACAGCATGTAAAGCATATTTGAAATTTTTAGCACTAGCTGAACTTGTTGCGACAACATCTCCTTGATGTAAGGTTATTCCTATTTCATCTAATCTTTTTTTCATCTCCTCTTGCAATTCTATTCCACAATGTTTTTTAAAAGCCATAGAGACACCACTACCCAATATAAGTTTGTTGTTTGATGCGTTCACAATAAAATCAGCATCGGGAACATCTAATAAATTACCTTGTCTAGCCTGAATTGTATATGGCACTATATTTTCCTTTTGTTACACTAAATCTCTTTTAAAATAAAGATTTCGTTTATATTTCATATTTTTTACAGCATACTCTTTATATCCAAATTGTTTATACATCTCAATGGCTCTTATGTATTTTTTCGTATTATAAGTGTAGATATGTATTGTTTTTTTATTAAAAGAAATTGCCTGTTCTTCTGCAAACTGTAATAACCTTTTGCCAACGCCTTTTCCTCTATATGTTTCATCTACACAAAACCAGCCAAGCCAACAGTTTTTTTCATCCTCTATTTCTGTGTAAAGACCTACAAAACCTATGACTTTTTTTGAAACTCTATCTCTTGCCACCCAATAAGAAATCATTGTTATATCATTTTTTTCAAGACTCTTTTTGTATCGTGAGGTATTTAAACTTGCTTGCAGTAAATCTTTTTCTATATTCTCAATATCATCAAATGTATCGTCTCTTAATCTTTCAGCCTCTTTAAGCGTCATATATGATAATGGTTCAATCATGAAAGGAAGTTCTTCTCTTTGATCATAAAGAGTAACTTTTGCATTTTTGGGAATAGTTTTTAAATAATTATCTATTTTGTTTGCTGATAATAAATTGCTATGTAAGGCAATAAATGAGAGCTGTTTTAAATGCTTCATGGAAGGAAGAGATTCTATATTATTTTCGTAGACAATAAGTTCTTGTAAATGTTTTAAATTATTTATTTCCTTTGAGAGCGTTGTTATATGATTGTTTTGTAACCACAATATTTCTAAATTCTCAAGTGAAAAAACTTCTAATGGCAGTTGTATGAGTTGACAATTTGCCAGATAAAGCTTTTTCAGATTTTTTAATACTCGTATATGTTTTGGAATTGTATGTAATGGTATATTACTTAAATTTAAAACCTCTAATGATAAGAGTTGCTCTTTTGTGTAGGGCAATGTTTGTTCACTTATATCGTGTTCACAAGCCCATACTAGTAATTTATCTATATCACTGTTTATTGAAGCTTCTCTATTTTTCTCTGGTACAATAAATTCCAGATTTTCAAGAGTTTCAATAACTTCATTTGGAATATCCATGTTGACTACAGATTTGTTATGAATACCCTCAATTAAATAATTTAGATTATGATGCAAAAAATCCATAGAGAGGATTTTCTCTGTTTTTACTTGTCCTTCTTCAACACTCAAAACAACTTCAAATTGATTAGATTTACAAATTTCACGCCCGATGACATTAAGACTATATGCCAGCTTTTTATCATACAGTATATCTATACCAAGAACATCTTCATCAACTTTTAGATGAATAAGAGTTGTAGTCGCTAACTGCGAGAAAATATCTTCAAACTCCACCATTTTTATAGGTTTTAAAAGAGCTAGAATTATTTTTGTCAATGTGTAATGGAGTGTGTGAAACTTGAATAGTGGCATATTGTGAAGCATGAAGTATCCTTGAATGTTTTGGCGAATACTACTGCTGAAGTTTTAAAATCATCTTAATAAAATATAAAATTATTTGATAATAATTTAACTAAATTTTTTTAGTATTGTTTCTCACTTTTTTTAAAATTTATATTTATGAATGAAGAAATACTCAAGATAGTTTACGTTATATAAATCTATTTAAAGCTGTTCCAATGGCTATGATGGAATATAAATAGAAAATGAAGATTTTAAAAATTTCTAAAAAGATTTAATCCAGACATAAAGCTGTCCATTTATAATCTTATACTCTTTTCATAAAATATGAGGA
>CAZIAJ010000210.1:0-3631 GCA_964537565.1 uncultured Sulfurospirillum sp. | reverse complement strand
TGGAAATAGTTTTAAATCTTTCAATTTTAGTAGTTTTTATACCAACATTTTTCTTTGTATCATTGACTCCTGGTATGTGCATGACCTTAGCAATGAGCTTAGGTATGAGTATAGGGCTTAGAAGAACATTTTATATGATGGTTGGTGAACTTGTTGGTGTTGGTATTGTTGCACTATCTTCTGTGGTTGGAGTAGCTACAGTCATGTTAAAGTATCCAGATTTATTTACTGTTTTTAAGTATATTGGTGGAGTATATTTAGGTTATTTGGGTGTTCAAATGTGGCTTAGTCGTGGAAAGATGGCAGTCTCTACATGTAACATACAAAAAAGCTTCTCAATATCAAATAAAGCATTGGCTATACAAGGTTTTGTAACAGCTATTGCCAACCCAAAAGGGTGGGCATTTTTTATCTCCTTATTACCACCATTTATAAACCAAAATCAACCATTAGTCCCTCAAATTTCAGTTTTACTTTTTATAATACTCTCTTTAGAGTTTATATGCCTTATTATTTATGCTAGTGGAGGAAGTACTCTTAGAGTTTTTCTCCAAAAAAGTGACAATGTTAAACTTATGAATAAAGTTGCTGGAACACTCATGCTTGGTGTTGGAGTGTGGTTGGCGTTAGGCTAAGCTTGTAGTCCTTTTAGCTTTATATACTCTTTGCTAGTTTGTCTAAGTTCACTATCTGCCCCAATAGCAGTTACTTTTCCATGTTGAAGCACAGCTATCTTATCTGCTTTTTGTACAGTGCTCAGACGATGAGCTATTACAAAAGTAATTTTGTCTTTTATTAGATTTTCCATAGCCTCAGTGATTTTCTTTTCACTTTTACTATCAAGAGCACTTGTAGCTTCATCCATGATTAGAATTTTAGGGTTTATGTAGATTGCTCTAGCAATAGCAATCCTCTGTCTTTGTCCACCAGAAAGGTTTGTTCCTGACTCATCTAGTTTTGTGTGTATGCCCTCAGGTAACTCTTTTATAAACTCATACGCATTTGCTTTTTTTAGTGCCTCGATAACCTTAGTTTCATTGATGTTCTGTCCATATGCTACATTGGCTGCTACGCTTTCATGAAAAATATAGACTCTTTGAGTTACTATCGCAATAGAGTCTCTTAGACTTTTAAGAGAAAACTCTTTTATGTCAGTACCATTTATCTCTATACTTCCATTATTTGGATCATAAAACCTTATTATCATATTTACAAGTGAACTTTTTCCTCCACCACTATCTCCAACAAGAGCTATAAACTCTCCTTTGTTGGCTTTTAGATTTATACCATTTAGTGCTTTTTTATCTCCATATTTTAACTCTATATTTTTAAACTCTAAACTTTCAATTACCTCTGGTACTTCTTTATCTCCTCCAACTATAGTCGGTTTTTGGTCAAGCAAAAAGAAGATTCTCTCACTAGCTGCAACTGCTTCTTGGAGTTGGTTGTATAGACTTGAGAGTCTTTTTATAGGAGTATAAAGCATAAAAAGAGCAGTTAAGAATGAAAAAAATGCTCCCATTGTCATATTGTCATTTATTACTTCCATACCACCAACAATAATAACAGTTGAGACTCCAACTGCACCAAGAGTTTCCATCATAGGACTTACTAATTGAGAAACTTTTACTGACCTCATTGTCAAATTGAAGTATTTTTGATTCTCTTCTTTAAAAAGATCTTGTTCATGTTTTTGAGAGTTACTTGCTTGGATAACTTCTATATTGTTAAAAATTTCACTTAGTTTAGAAGTAACATCTGATACTTTTTCTTGAGATAGTTTTGAGATTTTTTTCATCTTTTTAGCTAATCTACTAAGTGGGTATATAGCTAAAGGCATAATTATAAGTGAATAAAATGCAAGGTGTGGGCTTTGATAAATCACAACTCCAACAAGTCCAACGATAGTTAAAGTTTCTCTTAAAAACTCAGGAATCATATTGGATACGACAGTTCTTACTTTTTCAACATCATTTGTATTTCTACTTATAAGCTCACCAGTTCTGTATTTGTGAAAAAATGAGATATCTTGAATAAGTAGGTTTTTTAAAACCTTATCTCTAAATCTTCTTATGATATCATGTCCTATGAGATTAGTAAAGTAAGATTGCATATATCTTCCAGACTCTTTTGCGAAGTAGACAGCTATAATGGCAAGTGGTAGAAGCTTTAACATTTGAGCATCTTTAGCTACAAATATATCATCTAAAAGTGGTTTTACTAAGTATGCAGAAGCTGCAGTCCCACTTGAAGCTAAAATCATACCTATAATAGAAAAAATAAAATAAGGAATATAGTCTTTAAAATATGGTGAAAAACGTTTTAAAACAAGTTTAACACCTTCCATTACTCAGCCTTTTCCCATTGTGTTCCACTTGCTGTGTCCATAAGCTGAATACCTTTACATGTAAGAATCTCTCTTATTTCATCTGCTTTTATAAAATCTTTGGCTTTTTTTGCTTCACTTCTTTGGGTTATAAGCTCTTTAATCTTTTGTTTTTCTTCTTTAGTAATACCAATTTGAAAGTACTCGTAAGGATTTTTATAACCAATACCAAGTATATCTTCAAGCCAAATTAGATTTGCTTTTGTTTCAAATTTAGTTGTTTTATCTTTTGTATTTCTATCAAGTTTTTCATTTGCTGTTGCTATCATCTCATCAATTATACTTAGTGCTTTTGATATATTTAAATCTTCACTAAGAGCATCTAAAATAGCTTTTTTAAACTCTTTACATGTAGAGCTTTTTTTACCTTCAAAGACTCTTTTTTTAAGACGATATAGCTTATCTAAACGCTTTTTACTCACAAGTAAATCTTCTTCTGAAAAGTTGAAGTTTGCACGGTAGTGTGAGCTTAAAAGATAAAACCTAAGTATCTCTCCATCATACTCTTTAAGAGCATCTTTTAGAAAAAAGCTATTTCCTAAAGATTTGCTCATTTTTTCACCATTTATTGTTACAAAACCGTTATGCATCCAGTATTTAGCCAACTCTTGTCCACTTTTACATCTAGTTTGACATGCCTCATTTTCATGATGGGGAAAGAGTAAGTCTGCACCACCAGCATGAATATCTATCTGAAAATTACCCTCGTATGCTAGGTGTTTTTCTATCATAGCGCTACACTCTATGTGCCACCCTGGACGCCCATCACCAAAACTTGCTTTATAAGTAGGTTCACCTTTTTTTGAAAACTTCCAAAGAGCAAAATCTTTTTGATCTTTTTTTTCACTATCTGTTTCAACACGTGAGCGAGTATCATCCATCTTCATGTGTGAAAGCTCTAGGTATTTGTTATCTTTTGAAGTGTCAAAATAGACAGTATCGTTTGTAATGTAAGCTTTGCCTTCTTTTATAAGAGTTTCAATAAATAAGACTATTTCATCTATACTTTCAGTTGCTTTTGGCTCTATATCAGCATCATTTACACCTAAAAGATGCATTTCATCTTTGTATCTTTTTATATAAAATGAGGTTATCTCTTCAAGACTTTTTCCACTTTCATTCATCTTTTTTATGATTTTATCATCAATGTCAGTAAAATTTTTTACACAGGTTACATTAAAACCTAGCCCAATAAAAGTACGAGGAAGTACGTCAAAAGCCAAAGCACTTCTAGCATGACCTAGA
>CAZIAJ010000209.1:0-3710 GCA_964537565.1 uncultured Sulfurospirillum sp. | reverse complement strand
AAAACAGGATATGCAAATATTGCATATCCTGTTTTTAAGCCATTTCCTTGAATATTAATAATAATTGATTTATCATATACAAATGTAATGAAATTAAAACAAGGAGATAAAATGGCAGATATGATATATCGTGTTAATATGAGTAACTTGAGCTTCAAGATTGAAGAAGTTCCAGCTGATTGGATGGGACTAGGAGGTCGTGGTTTGACTTCTACTATAGTAGCAGCTGAAGTTGATCCTGAGTGTCATCCTCTTGGACCAAATAATAAGATGGTTTTTGCTCCAGGATTACTTTCTGGAACAAGTGCAGCAAATAGTGGTAGAAACTCTTTAGGTGCAAAGAGCCCTCTTACTGGTGGTATTAAAGAGAGTAATGTTGGTGGTACTACTGCAGGTATTATGGCAAAACTTGGAGTGAAAGCTCTTATTATTGAAGGTGTACCTGAAGATGATTCTACTTTCTACCATCTGCATGTCAGTAAAAATAGTGTTGTTATAGAAGCTGTTCCTGAGCTAGTTGGTAAGGATAACTACTTTGTGTTGGATGCTATGGAAGAAAAATACAATAAAAAAGTAGCTGTTATGACTATTGGTCGTCCTGGTGAGATGAAAATGCTCGTTTCAAACATCTCAGTTCGTGATCCAAAAGGTAAACTAAGAAGCCATGGTCGTGGTGGACTTGGTGCTGTTATGGGATCTAAAAAGATTAAATGTATAACAATTGATGCTGAAAACTATAAAGAAGTAACTTATGCAGATGCTGATAAATTTAAAGCAGCAAGTAAAGTATTTACAAAAGCACTTCAAGATAATCCAATAAGTGGTGAAGGACTTCCTGCTTTCGGTACAAATGTACTAGTTAATATTATAAATGAAGCGGGTGGATTACCAACACGAAACTTTAGAATGGGTAACTCAGAAAATGCTGAAGCTATTTGTGGTGAAACTATGGCAGAAAACATTAAAGAACGTGGTGGTAGTACAACTCATGGTTGTCATGCTGGTTGTGTTATACAATGTTCTCAGACTTATAATGACAAAGATGGCAACTACTTAAGTTCTGGTTTTGAATATGAGATGATTTGGGCATTTGGCGCAAACTTAGGTATTAATGATTTAGATAAAATTGCTGAAATTGATGCATTGATGGATGATTTAGGACTTGATGCAATAGAAATGGGTGTTTGTCTAGGACTTGCTGTTGATGCTGGTATACTTGAGTATGGTGATGGAGATGAAACATATAGACTTATCAAAGATGAATTAGCAAATGGTACACCAATAGGACGTATCTTAGGAAGTGGTACTGGTAATCTTGGTAAAATTTATGGACTTGTAAGAGTTCCTGTTGTTAAAAATCAAGCAATTCCTGCATATGAGCCTAGAGCTATTAAAGGTCAAGGTATAACTTATGTAACAACTCCAATGGGTGCTGATCATACTGCTGGGTATGCAGTTGCTACAAACATCTTAAATACTGGTGGCTTTGTAGATCCTCTTAAAAAAGAAGGACAAGTTGAACTTGCAAGAAACCTTCAAATAGCATCTGCTGCAGTAGATAGTACTGGTATGTGTATATTTGTAGCCTTCCCTGCTCTTGATGATCCTGCTTGTTTACCTGCACTTATCGATATGTTAAATGCTAGATTTGGAATTAATCTAACTGGTGATGATGTTGTAAATCTTGGTCAAACTATATTAAAAACTGAGAGAGCATTTAATATCAAAGCTGGTTTAACTAGTGCAGATGATAGAATTCCTGAGTTTATGAAGTATGAAGCACTTCCTCCTCACAACGTAAAATGGGATTTTACAAATGAAGAAATAGATGAGTTCTGGAATTTCTGATGAAAATAACAGTTAAACTCTTTGCTCAGTACAGAGATGGTCGATTTAAAGTAGAAGTTAGGGACTATCCAGAAGGTACTACAGCTCAAGATATCATGGATGAATTGGGCATAAGTGAAGAGAGACTTCCTCTTGGTGTTTTGATGGTAAATTCAAAACATGAAAAAGAGGAGTATGTTTTACAGGAGGGCGATATGATTGCCCTCTTCCCAAAAGTTGGAGGGGGTTGATTCCCTCTTCTACTTTATCTCTTTAGCCCCTAAAATAAGGCGATAAGAGCCTGGAGTTCCTGGAGGGACTAAAGCAACTCTATCACCATCTTTAAGAACTGTATCTTTTGGGTGAACTTTGCCATTGATAAAAACGAACTCAACTTCTCCATCTTTATACTTCAAGTCTTCTATAAGAGCATTTGGTGTATAGTTAGAAGGCGGTTCCATTATATGATTTACATAGGGAATATTCTGTTTTTTTAGATTTTCTCTTAAAAAAGAAAATGCATTAAATGTTATTTTAATCATAAGTATATACTAACATATAAAAGGTTGATAATGAAAGAAAATATAGATATTTTTTTACAAAATAGTGCGATTGATACTTTTTTACCTATAAAAGTAGAAAAAAAAGCTGTTGATTTTTTTAATTTATCTTTTAAAGAAGTTGAAAAAATAGCTTTGAAACTCGGTATAACTCCTTTAAGATACAAAAGAAATCAATCTACAATTAGTACTAAAAATCAATTAAAACTTTTAAATTCCCATGTGGCTATCATTGGAAGTGGAGGTCTTGGTGGGCATGTAGCTGAAATATTGACACGTATAGGAGTTGGTACTCTTACTATATTTGATTTTGATATTTTTGAAGAACATAATTTAAATAGACAAAATTTCTCTAACTATGAAAATTTGGGTAGAGAAAAAGTTTTAGTAGTTAAAGAAGGTATTGAAAAAATAAATCCTGCTTTACATGTAAATGCTTTTGTAGAAAAATTTGTTCCATTAAGAGATATGGTAAAACTTAAAAATATAGATATTGTTGTTGATGCATTAGATAATCCACAAACTAAACTAGAACTTTCTTACGTATGTAAAGAAAAAAATATACCTTTTATACATGGAGCTATAGCTGGTCTAAATGGTCAATTTACTTCATGTTGTACTTTGGAAAATCTTTATAGAGATGGTAGTTCTGGTATAGAAAAGAGCATAGGAAATCCTGCTTTTTCAGTAACCTTTGCAGCTTCAATTCAGAGTTGTGAAGTTATAAAAAAATTACTTAATTTTGGTGATATTTTACAAGATAAAATTTTAATGACAAATTTATTGGAAAATGAATTTATCACTTTATAGAGTATATTTTTTGTACTTCATCAAGATTTGATACAAAAATATCAATGAGTTGTGGATCAAAATGTTTACCTTTTTGATCAATTAAATAACTTATTGCATCATCAAATGACCATGCTTTCTTATATACTCTTTTATGGGTAAGTGCATCAAAAACATCTGCAATAGCAACCATACGACCATAAATATGTATATCTGTTCCTCTTTTTTCATTTGGATAACCGGTACCATTGTATTTTTCATGATGCTCATTTGCAACTATTGCAGCTGCTCTTAATATAGAACGTGTAGATTTTTTGAGTATATCATAACCTATTTTTGCATGAGTTTTCATGATAATAAACTCTTCTTTTGTAAGTTTACCAGGTTTTAATAATATGGAGTCTTCAATACCAATTTTACCTATATCATGAAGTGGTGAAGCACTTTTTAATGTAAATGCCTCTTCTTCATCTAAACCATATTTTTCTGCCAAGAGATAAGTATATTTTGCAACTCTCTTTACATGACTTGCAG
>CAZIAJ010000208.1:0-3738 GCA_964537565.1 uncultured Sulfurospirillum sp. | reverse complement strand
TATAACTGGAAAAAACTTGCAAAACTTGCAGAAGATCCAAAAAATGTAAAAGTAATCAATGGCACAAGAGTTGTTCCTATTGATGTTGCGGTTAAAAATGATGCACTTTTCTTGATTCCTGAGCCAAAGTCACCTCATGGTGTTGATGTTTCTCCTGATGGAAAGTACATAGTAGTTTGTGGTAAGCTTGATACTCATGCAACTGTATATAGTTGGGAAAAGATTCAAAAGTTAATCAAAGCTAAAAAATATGCTGGAAAAGATCCATTTGGTATACCAATCTTAGATATGAAAGAAGCAGCTCATTGTCAAGCAGAACTTGGCCTTGGACCTCTACATAATCAGTATGGTTCAAAGTGGGAAACAGAAGGTGAAATCTATACTTCACTATACGTTGATTCTCAAGTTGTAAGATGGAACTACAAAACATGTAAAGTAAGTGATAGACAAAATGTTAACTATAACATCGGTCACCTTGCTGGTATGGAAGGTAAAACTAGAGATCCTCAAGGAGATTATATCATCGCACTTAATAAGTTAGCTATTGATAGATTTAATGAGATTGGACCTCTTCACCCTCAAAATCACCAGTTGATTGATATTCGTGGTAAAAAGATGCAACTTCTTTATGATATGCCTATTCCTTTAGGTGAGCCTCACCAAGCAGTAGCGATTAGAGCAAACAAAATCAAGCATGAAGTAAGATATAAGATGGGTACAAATCCTTTCACAGGAAAAACTCACGTTGGAAAAACTCTAGCTGGACAAGAGAAGATAGTTAGAAAAGGTAACCATGTTTATGTATATGGAACTATGGTAAGAAGTCATATAAATCCTGAGCATGTTACTGTAAACAAAGGCGATACAGTTACTTTTTACTTAACAAACTTAGAGAGAGCAGAAGATGAAACTCACGGTTTTACAGTTGATCAGTATAACGTACACGCTTCACTTGAGCCTGGTAAAACAGTTGCATTGACTTTTAAAGCTGATTTAGAAGGAGTTTTCCCTTACTATTGTACTGAGTTCTGTTCAGCACTTCACTTAGAAATGATGGGTTACTTAATGGTTAAAGATCCAAATAAAAAGTACACAAAAGCTGCTAAATTGAAGTTGAAGAAAATGTCAAAAGCTGAGCTTAAAGCTGAGTATGATAAAACTGTAGCTACAAACACAGCAACTGATGCAGTTATTCAAAGTGTTGTTAAGTTCTTAAAAGCTAATCACTTTGAAAAGTATCCAACTGTTAAAAACCTTGTAACTGATGCACTTGACCAATACGGAAAAATCGCAGGACAAAAGAAAAAATCAGATGAAGCTGTAAAATCTGGTGATCTTGATAAAGCGATTCTTTTTGAAAACATGATTTGGCAATATATGGTTAAAACAGCTGATGTTGGAATTAGAGCAAAAGATTTACTTGTTAAGAAGATATCTAGCCCTATGAGTGAAGCAGCAAAAAGAGGACACGATGCATACCTTGAAGGTGGATGTAACGGTTGTCATGTTGTTGGAAAAGTAAGTTCTGGTCCAGATTTAGTTGGTGTTTTAGAGCGTCATGAAAATGGTCCTAAGTGGGTTAAAGAGTGGATTATGCATCCTGAGACAATGTATGAGAATGATTACATTAAATCAATGACAAACTACTTTAACTTAAGAATGCCAAATCAAGGCATGAGTGAAAAACAAACAGACGATATCATCGAATATCTAAAATGGATAGATAAAAACGCAAACTTGTTTTAGTCTATACAAAATCAACACTAGGTTTTATACCTAGTGTTGATACTCATCATGGTATTTTCTTAATTTTAAGTATATAATATATATAAAGTTAAGAAAATAATTGAACCCTCTGAGCAATTAACACATTCAGAGAGGACTTTTAAAAGGTAAGATTGTTTAAATCTTTTCTAAGGCTTAGCCATAGCTAAGTCGATATAAAAATTTAAGTAAGATTGCTTTTTAAAAGCCCTCCCACAGAGCATAAAAGAGAATAAACTCTTATTTCGTTAAAGATATTTGAAGCTACTAGTAGCTCCTGCATATCTTTGCCTCGTAATAGTTCATTCTCTTTTATGCTCTGAATGTGATAATTGCTCAGAGGGTTCAAAATTAACAACAAGGCAATAATTATGAATTCATCTTTAGTTAAATCAAAGATATTTGCTATTTTAGCACTATCACTTTTACTCTATTTTTTTGTAATACCTGCTGTGTTTACGCACAATGTGGTAGAGCTAAAAAAAGAGGGAATGGGAGATAAAATTTCAACTTTTACTCAAAAAGTTTGGAACTATTATCAAAAAGGAAGATATGTTAGTCCTACTACTCCAAAAGAGATTTCAGGGGACTTAGCAAAGTTAGTAGAAGAAGATATGGAGATAGGTGTGGTAACTGCTCCTATCTGGTATGTGGCACTTGAAGCTCCAAACTATCCAAAAGAGTCATTTCCAAATGGTATACCAGTTTATTATCATTTTGATGGTTTTAGTGGTGATGTTTTTGAAATGGAAACAATCAATCACTTTATAGGTATGGATCCTATGGATAGAGGTGCTCCTTATCTTAGAATGGCAGCTCCTTATGCTCTTATCTTTGTAGCACTCATTTTAGTGCTGTTTTTAGTATATAACTCAAAACTTTTAAATCTTTTGATGCTTATTCCTATCTCTTTACCAGTTATATTTTTAGGTTTTTACTCTTACTGGTTATATTGGTTTGGACACCATATGCATGAGTGGGGTGCTTTTCAGATAAAACCTTTTATGCCAACTGTATTTGGAGATGGAAAAGTAGCACAGTTTACTACACACTCTTATCCAACAACAGGATTTTGGTTACTACTAGCTATAAGTATTCTTTGTCTGCTTGCGGTAGTTTCAAAAAATAAAGCATTAAAAGCAGAAGAAAACTAAAAATTATGAAAATCTTATCTATACTATTTTTTCTTATTATACAACTGTTTGCAACTAACGTTTTACAAAAAGCGATAGATAGCGCAGAAGAAGGCTCTCTTTTAGAGCTTCCTGCAGGAGTATATAAAGGTAATATAGTTATAGATAAGCCACTTATTATAGATGGGAAAAATCAAAAAGCTATCATTGAAGGTGATGGAAATGGAACAGTTGTTACAGTAACAAGTCCTTATGTAACCCTTAAAAACTTAACTATAAGACATAGTGGCGCTCAGCATGAGAGAGTTGATGCAGGAGTGACTTTGAAAAAAGCACATCGCTCAAAAGTTTTAAATTGCAAGATACTAGACTCTCTTTTTGGTATAGACTTACAAGAAGTTAGCAATAGTGAAATAAATGGTAATTATATAACATCTAAACCTTTTAGTTTAGGTATGAGAGGTGATGCTATAAGACTTTGGTATAGCAATGATAATATACTTAAAAACAATCATATTACAAAGTCAAGAGATTTTGTGGTTTGGTATAGTCATGGTAACTTAATTGAGAAAAATTATGGAGAGTATGGTAGATACTCTTTGCATTTTATGTATACAGGTAAAAACATTGTAAAAGACAATACTTTTAAACATAATAGTGTAGGCATATTTTTTATGTATTCTCAAGATACTATAGCAACAGGTAATGTAATAGAAAATTCTATAGGAACAACAGGACTTGGTATAGGGCTAAAAGATGCTACAAATTATACTATTAAAAACAATACTATGATTTATTGTGCTAGGGGTTTATATATAGATAGATCTCCTTTCCAGCCAGA
>CAZIAJ010000207.1:0-3795 GCA_964537565.1 uncultured Sulfurospirillum sp. | reverse complement strand
GCTTTCATTATCTCTGAGTGGGTGAATGGCAGATGGTTTAGAGCATGGTGTTTTTGGAATAGAGAGAGGAGTTAAGAATAGGCTCATTGAAGAGGGTAAATTTGATACTGCTCTGTCTGAATATGAAGAAAAATATAAATATAAAAATATTGTAGTAAAGTATATAGTAAAAGAGAAGAGTGGGCGTAAAATTTTGATTGCTTGTATTGAAGATACAGGAGAAGGATTTGATACTCAAACCCTTCGTAAATTAGTTATTAGTCCACAACATTTTAATGGAAGAGGAATTATGATAACAAAAAAACTTTTAGATAGATTTTATTATAATGAAAAAGGTAATTCTGTAACGTTACATAAATTTTTAAATTGATAGATTATCTAAAGTGATAAGTGTATCTTTTTTAAACTTATGATCTTTTTCTGGAAAATCATTTCTAAAATGAGCACCTCTACTCTCTTCTCTTAAAAGAGCGGACATTGTTACTGCTTTAGCAACAAGTAAGGTGTTTTTAAGCTCAATCATAGCTTTTAAGGTTGATGTTTGTCCATTATGCTTGTTTTTTATATCTTCTTCTATAATAATTAGTTTTTCATAGGCCTCTTTTATCCCTTCTTCATTTCTAATGATTCCTAAATTATTAAATAAGATTTCTCCTATTTCATTTCTAATTTCGTTTGCATTTACTCTTGTAGACTCCTCTTTTAACTCTTCTATATAGTTGATATCTTTCATAATTTCATAGTAATCTACCCCATTAAATTTACCAGTCCTATTAGCAAATTTTATAGCTTCATAAGCTGCAATTTTTCCAAAAACTGCTCCTTGAGATAAAGAGTTTCCTCCTAATCTATTGGCACCATTTACTCCATTATCTCCAGCTTCTCCTACAATAAAAAGACCATCTATAGAAGTTCTTCCTATAGTATCAGTTTTTATACCGCCCATAGTATAGTGTGCAACTGGAGAAATAGGTATAAAATCTTTTGTTACATCTAGTTTTTTGAGTGTCTTAACTCTCTTTTTTATGCCCAATAGTTTTTCATCTATAAGTTCTTTTGGAAGATGAGTTAAATCAAGATATACTTGCCTACCACGAGAAAGTTCTTTATATATAGCTCTTGTAACAAAATCTCTAGTATTAAGCTCATCTACAAAAGATTCACCATTTTCATCAACAAGTTTTCCGCCTTCTCCACGAGCTGCTTCACTTATTAAAAAATTAGAGCCTTCTAGCCCTGTTGGATGAAACTGTACAAATTCTAAATTCATCGCTTCCAAACCTGCTCGAAGTCCCATTGCTACTCCATCACCTGTAGCATCTCTTACATTTGAAGTGTGATTTTTATAAAGTGATGCAAAACCACCACTAGCTAAAATCATACTTTTTGCTTCACAAACAAGTACTTTTTTATTTACTTCATCTAGTAGTGTAACGCCTGAAATAATATTGTCTTTTGTTACTAAGTTTATAGCCATATAGTTTTTTAAAATATCAATTTCATACTCTTTTATAACTCTATGCAGTGTTTTCATGATAGCTGAGCCTGTCTCATCTGCTGCATGAACTGTTCTTTTATATCTAGAACCACCAAAAGAGCGTTGTGCAATCTTTCCATTTTTTAATCTATCAAATTTTACTCCATATTTGGATAGTTCTCTTACTGATGTTGGAGCTTGTTCACAGAAAATTCTGATAGCTTCTTTATTTCCAATACCAAGTGAGCTTTTATATGTTTCGTGTGAGTGTTCTACTATACTATCTTTATCTTTCATATTCCCCATAGCAGCATTTATCCCACCTTTTGCCATAAAAGAGTTATTTGCTGTTGGAGAAGCTTTAGTTATCAATGCAACATTGGCTCCTAACTCTTTTGCTTCAATAGCAGCTCTCATCCCTGCAATACCGCTTCCAATAACAACTATATCGTACTTCATAACATACTCCTTAGTGCTATTATAACCAATATGTAATAAAAAAAGTAATAGTTTTATAAAAAATTTATTAAAATTAAGTAATAATGTCTATATTTAATATATAGGAGAGTGTTATGAGCATAAAAAGTAAAGTATCTGTTATTGGAGTTGGTAATGTTGGAAGAGTAGTTGCCTACTCAGTAGCAATGCAAGGTCTTGCTCATGAAGTTGTCTTAGTTGGACGTAATGCAGACAAAGTAAGAGGTGAGGCATTAGATATGAATCAAGCTTCAGCCGCTATGCGTTCACATTCAGTTGTAACTGTAGCTGAGAGTTATGAAGATATAAGAGACAGTAAGATAGTAGTTATAACAGCTGGACAACCAAGAAAAGAGGGTATGACTCGTGATGATTTGCTTATAAAAAATGCTGAAATTGTTCGAGAGATATCATGTAAAGTAAAAAAATATGCACCAGAAAGTATCATTATAGTGGTATCAAATCCACTTGATGTGATGACTTATGTTGCACTTAAAGAGTCAGGATTTCCTAAACAAAGAGTTTTAGGAATGGCAGGTATTTTAGATGCAGCAAGAATGACACACTTTATCCAAGAAAAGCTAGGTTATGGTGCAGGGCAGATAAGAGTAAGTGTCATAGGAGGGCACGGAGATACTATGGTTTTATTGCCACGTTTTACAACCGTTGCAGGTGTTCCACTACATGATTTACTAAATGAAAATGAGGTGGATGAAATAGTACAAAAAACTATCCATGCAGGAGCAGAGATAGTCAAATATATGGGAACTTCAGCCTATCTAGCCCCAGGTAAATCAGTAGCTATTATGATAGAAGCAATTTTAAAAGATAAAAAAACAATCTTTTCGTGCTCAACTCTTCTAGAGGGAGAGTACGGATATAACGGAACAGTTAATGGAGTGCCTGTTATGCTTGGAAATGATGGTGGAGAAAAAATAATAGAGTTTGTATTAGATAGATGTGAAAAACATGAGTTTGCAAGAAGTGTTGAGTCAGTAGAAAATGTAATTCAAACGTTAAAAAATAAAAAGTTTTTGGATTAAGTGCATTTTAAATATAATTAGTAGATTCACTTATAGCCTCTACAGGTACAACTTATGGCGCTAAACTAGACCATTATATTAAATATATAGGAGTTGTTTTATAGAATTTGAGATTTTATCATATTTAAAGTAGAAAAAAAGGAATATAAAATTGAAAGCAACAGACATCCCATTTGTTAAGCACATTGGAATTCAAGAGCAAAGCAATGAGTTATCATTAGATTTTAAAAATGATGTATTAAACCATATAAAAACAATTCACGCAAGTGCTCAATTTACATTAGCAGAAACAAAAAGCGGTCTTCATCTTCAAAGCCTCTTTCCAGAGCTTGAAGGAAAAGTTATACCTGTCCTAAGAGATGCTCAGATTAAATACAAAAAACCTGCACAAGAAAAAATCATCGCTTTTTCATCAGTAGATGAAGAAGCTATCATGAAATTCAAATCACAATTTGAAAAAAAAGGCAGAGGATTACTTCAAATCGAAGTTAAAATAAAAGATATAAATGATGTTTTAACTTGCCAAGCTACTTTTACTTGGTTTGTTCAAGCGCTAAATACCTGAGCATATTAATCTTGTAAAGCCCAATCCCAAAAAGGAATGATGGAACATTTTGTATTTTTTAACCAAAAGTTTCCTTCATTTCCTACTGTTACAATATCAATCTTTTTAATATCTAACTCTTTTACATGTAGAAGCATTTTTTGAAGTTTTAGTTTTATTATCTCTTGAGGTAAAAATGGAATACAAAGAACAGCATAATTTTTTTTAGGTATATAAATATCAATATTATCACT